>DMOO01000190.1 GCA_003456855.1 Sphaerochaeta sp. | reverse complement strand
GAAACCAGGCAGAAAGCCAAGGGAAAGGAAGGTTCCGAACACGCTTCTGGATCGATTGAGATTTGAGAAGGAGAATCAGATAAAGGGAGGCATATACCATAGACTCCAGATTGATTTCACCTACAACTCCAACCATTTGGAAGGCTCAACGCTTACCCATGACCAGACAAGGTACATATTTGAAACAAATACGATCAATACAAATGGAACAGAGGATACAATCAACGTCGATGACATTGTCGAATCCGTGAACCACTTCAGATGTATAGATTTGGTCATAGACTATGCGAAACGAGACCTCTCCGAATCCTTCATCAAACAACTTCACTACACCTTGAAAAGCGGGACCGGAGAAAGCAGAAAACCTTGGTTCAACGTAGGAGGTTACAAGAAACTCGAGAACGAGGTCGGCGGCAAGGAGACCACAGAGCCGAAACAGGTTCCTAAGGCAATGAGGGAGCTGTTGTCGAGCTACAAGCCAAAGGAGCCCAAGACATTCGAGGACCTTATAGAATTCCATGCTGCTTTTGAGAGGATCCACCCCTTCCAGGATGGCAATGGACGCATAGGAAGGCTGATTTTACTCAAGGAATGCCTGAATTGGGACATCGTTCCGTTCATAATAGACGAACAGCATAGGCTCTATTACTACAGAGGCCTAAACCAATGGAGCAGTCAGAGAGGTTATCTGATAGAGACCTGCCTCTCAGCCCAGGACCTCTTCAAGAGAACATTGGACAGATTCGGCATAGAGCACACAGATCAAACAAAGACAAAGATATGACAGATATAACCAAAACTGTTATAGTTAACACAGCATATAAGGAACATTACATGACCATAAATGAAAGAGTAGAGGCCCTCAGAGGCCAGATGAAAAGTGCGGGGTTCAGTGCCTGGATCATCAACGGCACAGACCCTCATCAGAGTGAATATGTCAGCGACCGCTGGCATTCAAGACGCTGGATAAGCGGATTCACAGGAAGCGCAGGCACAGTTGTCATAACTGAGAAGCAGGCGCTTATCTGGGTTGACTCCAGATACTTCGTCCAGTGCGCCGACCAGATCAAGGGCACCGTCTACGAGATGCGCAAGGTCGATGGACCTGAGGCTACCTCACCACTAGCCTTCCTGAAAGAGACATTCAAGAACAACGAGAAGGTCGGAATCTCAGCAGAGACCCTGATGGTCTCGGCAAAGAAGAGATACCTGGACAACGGAATCAACATCCAGGCCACAGACGATCTTCTTGATGCAATCTGGACTGACAGACCTGCAATGCCGGAGAACCCGGTTGTGCAGATGGACACGGAGCTCACTGGTCTTAGTGCACAGCAGAAGATCGACAAGATCAGAGAGAACGGCAAGGAGAACAACGAGGACTACCAGCTGGTGTCCAGCCTCGATGACATTGCCTGGATCCTGAACCTCAGAGGCTGCGACATCGAGGACACCCCGGTCTTCATCGCCCACCTTCTGATCGGTCCAAAAGATGTTAAGCTCTTCACCCCAGAAACAAGATTCACAGAATCAGATCCAAAAATAACTCCTGACTGCTACACTGTCCTTCCCTACGATGCAATCGCTGACGAGCTCGAGAAGCTCCATGACGCAACGGTCAGACTGAATCCGGACAGGATCAACATGAAGCTCCTGAACGCCCTCCAGAAGGCCAAAAACGTCAAGATCTCCGAAGGCCGCGAGTACTCCACAGACCTCAAGGCAGTCAAGAACGAGGCCGAGCTCGACGGAATGAGAATCGCCCACATCCTGGACGGCGTTGCCCTTGTGAACTTCCTTGCAATGGTCAAGCGCAACGAGTATGACTTCACAGAGGTCTCCATCGCCAAGGCCCTTGCAGACGAGAGAGAGAAGGAAGAGGACTACCTTGGACCATCCTTCAGCACAATAGCAGGTTTCGGAGCCCACGGAGCAGTTGTCCACTACAGCGCAACAGAGGAGACTGACATCCCTATCCAGGGCAACGGTCTTCTGGTTCTGGATTCAGGTGGACAGTACACCTGTGGAACAACCGACATCACAAGAACCCTTCTCTTCGGAGAGGCCACTCAGGAGCAGAAAGAGGACTACACAATGGTTCTCAAGGGCCATCTTGCCCTAGCCTCCCAGGTATTCCCGAAGGGAACCACAGGCCATCAGATCGACTGCCTTGCCCACCAGTTCCTCTGGCAGAGAGGCTTGGACTACTTCCACGGCACAGGCCACGGTGTAGGCCACAGGCTTGCAGTCCACGAAGGTCCTCAGAGAATATCCTCCAAACAGGGAACAGGCGCTCCTGTGGCCCTTGAGGCTGGTATGGTCATAAGCGATGAGCCGGGTCTCTACAAGGAAGGCAAGCACGGAATCAGAATCGAGAATCTGGTGGCCGTAACCGAGGCCATGAAGACAGAATTCGGCCAGTTCCTCACATTTGAGGTACTCACCTGCTGTCCATACGAGAGAGACCTGATTGTCAAGGACATGCTCAGCAAGGACGAGATCGAGATGGTTGACGACTACCACAGATGGGTCAGAGAGATGCTGATCGACATGGTGGACGAGGACGCCAAGGATTATCTCGTTGAAGCCACTAAACCGCTGTGATAAAATAAACGCAAATGAAAACCGGAACCGTCTACGGAATTGGAAACCCTCTTATTGACGTCATAGTCAACGTCTCTGACGAAGATCTCGAGAAGCTTGCCCTCTACAAGGGCACGATGAACCTCATTGATCTGGATAAGCGCCTTGAGCTCACCGATTTCATAAAGACAAAGAAGCAGCCGACCTTCTCCTGCGGCGGCTCCTGCCCCAACACAGTCATAACCCTTGCCGCTATGGGCGTTGAATCCACCCTGGCCGGCAAGGTTGGCTCAGACGAGTACGGAGAGATCTACCGCAACCGCCTGACAGCCCTGAAGGTCAAGGACAACCTTGCTGTCTCCACAGAGAACGTCACAGGCTCCTCCATCATCCTGATCACCCCGGACTCGGAGCGCACGATGAACACCTACCTTGGCGCAAACCGAGACTTCAACCCTGACGATGTCATCGAGACCGAGGTTGCAAAGGCGGACTTCTTCCACTTCACAGGCTACATGTGGGATACGAAGAACCAGATGGAGGCCATCCGCAAGGCCCTCAGAATAGCCAAAAAGAACAACACCAAGGTCTCCTTCGACATCGCAGACCCCTTTGCCGTAGGCCGTTACCACGATGCCTTCCTGGAACTGATCAAGGACAGCTGTGACATAGTCTTCGCCAACAAGGAAGAGGCCAGGATGCTTTTCGACAACTACGATCCGTACGAGTGCTGCAAGACGATGGGCAAGCTCTGCGAGACTGCGATAGTCAAGAACGGAAAGAAAGGCTCCTACATAAGCTACCAGAGAAAGATCTACGAGGTTCCCGTCCAGGGTCCTGAGACCCCTGTGGACACAACCGGAGCCGGTGACACCTACGCCTCAGGTTTCCTCTATGGCCTCTGCCACCACATGGACGTGGAGAAGAGCGGAACCATAGCCTCCACCCTTGCAGGTCAAATCATCAAGCAGATCGGCGCCCAGTTCGCCGAGGACAAGATCCCCGAACTCAAACAGATGATTGCTGCGATCAATTAATATATCTTCCTGATCTCTCCAGAAACCCCATATCTCTTGCAGAACAGAGAAAGATCAGCAGAGGAAGTAATGAGCATGAGCTCCACAAGATGCCCCGTTTCACGCTCCCTCATGCACGCAACCTGCTCCCCTGTACAGATGCTGCACCTGATGACAGGTTCGTACAACGACAGAGGATAATCAGTGCTTACAGGAACATCTTTCTTCTTCCCAAAGAGCTTCATACCCCAAGTCTACGCCACCACAGAGCACAAAGAAAGCCAAAATGGCAAAAAAAACCGGATTGCTCCGGCTTTCAATATAAACGATGGATAATTACTCTACTGTGTATGTGACTGTGACAGGAGCCGAGTAGGATGCGGCTGAAAGGTTAGCAACGTTCCATGTCACGCTGAATGTGGCGAAGGAACCTGCAGCACCTGCAGCACCGCTGAAGTCCTTTGTTGCATTTGTGACAGTTGGGGTTGTTGAATCTGGATCTGCTGTGTCAGCAACTGTTGTGGATGTGAGGCTTCCTGCTGCAGCAGAGACTGTGATGCTCTTGTTCCAACGATATGCCGTGTAGTCGACTCTGAAATATGCTGTAATAGTGGATGCATTTGCTGCAAGAGAACCAAATGCAACGTCTGCATGACTAAATGTTGAGTTATCCGTTGAACCCATAAGAGTCAATGTTGGGGGAACTGCCTCAATTGTAAGAGTGATGTTGAGGGTTGCTGAGTCATCAGCGAAAGCGATGAAGGAGAAAACAACCAGGATTGCCAGGATTGCCAGGACTTTCTTCATCTTCTCTTCTCCTCTTACAAGTAGTGTGCCTTTCAGCACCCATCTATAATCTACATTATAAAAAATTTTTCGTCAATAAATTTTTAAGATATTTTAAATATTTTTTGAAAAATTTTTAACAACAAAATAGAGAGGCTCCCTCACTATTGCAGAACTCCTCTATAAGAATCCCAGCACAAAGGCAAAAAAAACTGCCACTTTCGTGGCAGCTTATTCATCAGTTTATTTATATTACTCTACTGTGTATGTGATTGTGACAGGAGCTGTATAGGAAGCAGCTGAAAGGCTAGCAACGTTCCATGTAACGTTGAATGTTGCAAAGGAACCTGCAGCACCTGCAGCACCGCTGAAGTTCTTTGTTGCATTTGCGACATCTGGGGTTGTTGTATTTGGAGCTGCTGTGTCGTCAACTGTTTCGGATGTGAGGTTTCCTGCTGCAGCAGAGACTGTGATGCTCTTGTTCCAGCGATATGCCGTGTAGTCGACTCTGAAATATGCTGTGATTGATGTTGCATCAGCTGCAAGTGATCCGAAAGCGACATCTGCATGTGCGAAAGTACCATTGGAAGTTGTGCAACCCATAAGAGTCAAAGTTGGCTGTACTTCAGCAATTGTAAGTGTAACATTAAGGGAATCTGTATCTCCGTTTGCTGGTGCAGCTGCAAAAACTGCTCCAACAAGAACAATCATGACTGCCAGGATTGTGATAAGCTTCTTCATTTCTTTTTCCTCTTTATTTATATGTCTTCCAATGCCCACTTGTAATCTACTATATAAAAAAATTTCTGTCAATAAATTTTCAAAATAATTTTGAAGTTTTTTAAAATATTTTTTCACATTTGAAAGAACACATATTCTGATCAGAAAAAATCTGTTCGTTCAAATACAAAGATTCTCAGAAGAGGAATTATAGATACTAGCCTTTCATGAGATATAGGCAGGTGTTCTCACCACCTGAATGGGAGGAAAGCAAACAATCTCCAAGGATGACTGATTTATCAAGCACGAAATACAAATATATAGTTTCAAAATTGAATCGTTGTTCTCGAAAGACAAACAATATGTAAAAACTATCTTGTTTTAAATAATAAAGAACTTCTTCTTATTTTGTATGGATAAATCATGAGGGACTGTCGCAGAATAGAAAATGCACAGCCCCTTTTCTTTGAAAACTCGATGGAAGGAGCCTGATTCACAGCGAGTCAGGCTCTTTTCTTGTTTTCAGGCGGTTTTCGGACAGACTACCCCTAATGGAGCGAGAGGATTGAATGACAATCAGGCGGTTTCTTCAGCAGGAGAGGCCTTAATCCGATACCAGAACGGAGTACCCACCTTGTTCTGTTCGATTCTTGCGGCAAGCTGGACGGTGTTCACTGCCATGCAGCAGATGATCCATTCGGAGAATACTCTGGTCCTGCCGAATGAACTGAACCTGCGCAGTCCGAACTGCTGTTTCTGGAATGCGAAACGGCCTTCTAC
>DMOO01000199.1 GCA_003456855.1 Sphaerochaeta sp. | reverse complement strand
TTGAAGGAAGTGTCCATGGTGTTGTCGTCCATGCAAGGAAGTAGGTGTCCTCTGTGCCGCGGATCTTGAATCTGACTGTGACTGCAGGATCTGTTACATCCTTGTAGCCACCGAGGTTGACCTCCATGTTCGAAAGCGGGCAACCGAGACCTGGGCTGTATGGCAGGATGTTGTATCCCTTGTAGATGAGACCCTTGTCATAGAGAGTCTTGAAGACCCACCAGATACTCTCCATGAAGTTCTTGTCCATGGTTCTGTATCCGTTCTTGAAGTCGACCCAGCGACCGATTCTTGTGATTGACTCCTCCCAGTCGCTTGTGAAGCGGAGAACTATTGAACGGCACTCCTCGTTGTACTTGGCAACGCCGTACTTCTGGATCTCCTTTGCGCTTGAGATGCCGAGCTTCTTCTTCATCTCGTTCTCCACAGGGAGTCCATGGCAATCCCAACCCCAGCCTCTGACGACTCTGTGGCCTTTCATGGTCTGGTATCTGGGAATAATGTCTTTGATTGTGCAAGGGACAAGGTGTCCGTAATGTGGATGGCCTGTTGCGAACGGAGGGCCATCATAGATTGTGAATTCATTGTCAGGGGACCTGAACTCAACTGACTTCTTGAAAATGTCGTTCTTCTTCCAGAACTCAAGGATTCCCTCTTCCATCTTTGGGAAATTCTGTCTGGGATCTACGCTTCTGAACATTCTATGCTCCAATAAAGTAATATTATGTGCAGTATTCTAATACTTTTCAGAAATAGCCACAAGGTATTATAATAACGCGCGTGAGAAAGTATCCGGTTCCCGAAAAGATCAAACAGTTCGCCTCGATATTCAAGGAAAACGGCTATAGCCTGTACATTGTAGGCGGTGCCGTCAGAGACCATCTGCTGGGAATCCAGAACAGTGACTGGGACTTCTGCACAGACGCACTTCCTCAGCAGGTCATGGAGATCTTCAAGCACGTAATCCCGACAGGGATCAAGCACGGCACAGTGACCGTTCTCTTCAAGGGGGACCAGTTCGAGGTCACGACCTTCAGAACCGAAGGCGCCTACTCCGACATGCGCCATCCTGACAGCGTCAAGTTCGTCAGAAGCCTTGAGGAGGATCTCTCCAGAAGAGACTTCACCGTCAACGCCTTTGCAGCGGATTGTCTTGATGGTACGATAATCGACCTCTTCAACGGCATGTCTGACCTCGAGAACAAGGTCATCCGTGCAATTGGCGTCCCTCACGAGCGCTTCCAGGAGGATGCACTCAGGATGATGCGTCTTGCACGCTTCTGCTCAAGGCTTGGCTTCGATGCAGACCCTGCAACGCTGGAGGCTGCAACAGAGCTTTCGCAGAACATTGCATTTGTCTCTGCTGAAAGGATCTGCGATGAGCTTACAAAGACTCTAATGACAAAGAAGCCGACTGTTGGACTCTCGATTCTTGAGAAGACCGGAGTCATGGCTGTGATCCTTCCGGAGCTCATTGACTGCCGCAAGTGCGAACAGACGAAGGTCGGTGCAAGCGATGTTCTGGAACACATATACAATGCTGTGGATGCAACTGCTTCGTTCAACTACAACCTCGTTGTGAGGATGGCCGCCCTGCTCCATGACATCGGAAAACCCTCATGTCTCAAGCTAAACGCCTATGGCTTCATGCGATTCTACGGCCACGATGTGAAGTCTGCTGAGATGGCTCGTGATGTTCTCAAGAGACTCAAGTGCTCCAACGCCTTCATGGACCAGGTATGCATCATAATCGAGAACCACATGGTCAAGTACCAGAGCAACTGGACGGACGGTGCGGTGAAGAGATTCATCAATAGAGTCGGCAAGGAAAACATCAACAACCTCTTCGAGCTTCAGTGGTGCGACCAGATAGCGTCCGAGGGGAAATCACGAGTCGAGGCCTATGACGAGTTCATTGCACGAATCAAGGAAGCCGAGACTCAACCTCTTACAGTGAAAGACCTTGCAATAACAGGAAACGACCTTGCAAAGATAGGGATCCCAAAGTCAAAGGTCATGGGAGAGATTCTAAACCAGCTGCTTGATATGGTGCTGGACTACCCTAAAATGAACTCAAAGGAAATCCTTGAGAACCAAGCCAAGGCGATCTACGAGGCAAAATCAAATAACTAGGAATCTTCAGTCCTTGTAACCCAATTGCTCAAGGGCCAGCTTGGCCACTGCCTGCTCAGCATCCTTCTTGTTGTGTCCGATGGCAGGACCATAGGTCTTTCCCTGGACTGTTACAGTGTAATAGAAGCGCTGGTCATGCTCAGGGCCCATGGAACCGGTCATTGCGTACTCAGGGACCTTCTTGTAGCGTTTCTGGATGAACTCCTGCAAGGTTGTCTTGTAGTCCTTGTGGTAGTTGTTTCCTACCGCCTTCTCGATTATAGGCATAGTGATTGAGAGAACGAACCTCTTGGCCTCTTCAAAGCCCTTGTCAAGAAAGACAGCGGCGATTACGGCCTCGACGCAGTCAGCCAGGATGGCCTTCTTCATGCGTCCACCGGTGAGCTCCTCACCATGGCCCATGACAAGGAACTGGTCGATCTCAAGCTTCAGTGCAAGCTCTGAGAGAGCATCCTCGCTGACGACAAGGCTTCTGACTCTGGTGCAGTCGCCCTCGTCTCCTGGAAGATTGTTGTAAAGCCATTCGGAGACAACAATTGAGAGCAC
>DMOO01000087.1 GCA_003456855.1 Sphaerochaeta sp. | reverse complement strand
CGTCATATCTCTTGTTCAGAAAATCGTAGTATGAATCCGGGTCCATGTCTGTCTTGCAGATCTCTGCGATGCGCTTTCTTGCTGCATCGGAGAAGGGCTTGTTCTCATAGACCTCTCTGAATGTTCCTCCAAGATCAAGGAACAGTGCTTTGATGTTCTCTTTCATGGTTCTCTCCTCAGACTCTTCTGACCTTGTCCCATGCCACGTAAGGGGCCTTAGGGAATATATCCTTCAGCTCCGAGAAGTCATAGATGATTGCATCAGGTCTGTTCTCGTCAGTGATCTTCTCCTTTGCAAGCTTCTCCGGGGTGGTGTAGAGGATGAACATGCCGTATCCGGCAAGTCTGGTTCCCTCGACGTCTCTGTTCAGATTGTCTCCGATGTATACGCAGCGCTCAGGCTTGACTCCAAGGAGTCTGCAGGCCTTGTCGCTGATTCTTGGATCCGGTTTTCTGATTCCCTCGACACAGGAGAGGAGGACTGCTCCGAAGTACTTCTCAAGGTCATCCTCCTTGAGCCAGCGTGGAATCTCCTGGCTTGTGACCAGGTTGCTGATGATTCCGAGCTTGTAGCCGTTGGCATACATGTCTCTGACGGACTGTGCACCATTTGGGGCAACGACTCTGCGACCGTCCTTGTTCCTGTATTCTATGGTGAGCTCGATGGCGTTCTTCTTGATCAGTTCCCTGTCGTATTCAGGGGTGAGCCACTTTGTCCAGAGCTCCTCTTCCGGAGCCTCCTTCATTGTCTCGAAACACCACTTGCGGTAGCCGGCATATCTGTAGTCCAGGAACTTGCAGAACTCATCCGGGTCACCTTTCTCGCCGCACATCTCGGCGATCTTTCTGCGAGCCTCAGCCTCGAACTGAGCATCTCGCTCAACAAGTCTAAGTGTTCCTCCAAGATCATAGAAAATGGCGTCAAATTCTCTGTTTTCCATATATTCCCTCTATATGAATTATTTTCAGGCTATTATTTCAGAGGCTTGAAGATGTCAAGCAAATCTGAGATGTTGTTGATTGTATAGTCAGGATGGAGTGTGATCTCCTGCGACTCCTTCTTGATAGTGTCAGGCTCATCGATTCTGATCATCATGGCAAAACCGGCGTCCCTGGTTCCCTGGACGTCTCTGATCGGATTGTCTCCAACGTAGGCACAGTTCTCTGGCTTCTTCCCGATTGCGCGGCAGGCCAGATAGTAGATGGCAGGATCCGGCTTTCTGATTCTCACCTTTGATGAAAGGATGACTGACTTGAAGTAGTGGGCAACCTTGTCCTCTATCATCCAGTCAGGAATCTCAGTCTCCGTGACTGTGTTCGCGATGATTCCCATTGTGTAGCCGCGCTTGTCCAGCTCTATGAGGGTGGACTTGACGTCTGGTCTTGGAACTCTTCTTCCATCGTGGTCTCTCCAAAGCCTTGTGAGTCTTCCTGCATTGGCGCAGATCAGCTCGGGATCGTAGTCAGGAAGCAGATACTGGCTCCAAAGTTCCATCTCACTGGCATCGATGAGGGTGGACTTGGCCTGTTTGCGGTACTTTTTCCAGCGCTCTTCCAGCTTTGCGAAAAGCTCGTCATGGCTTTCCTTTGTCTGTATGAGATCCATGAGATCCTTCTCGGCCTTGTCAATGAAATCCTGTTCCGGAAGAACGATTCTCAGTGTGTTTCCAACGTCAAAGAAAATGGTGTCTATCATGTTTTCACCTTTCTATTGAACCTGACGATGATCTGTGGGATCTCATCGAGCCTGTTGACTATATAATCTGGTTGCGGGGCATCAGGGCCCTGGAAATCAATGTCTCTGTGGGCAACGGACGGGTTGTTGATCTTGATGACCATTGCAAGGCCGGCGTTGCGTGAACCAAGCACATCCCTGGAGATTGTGTCACCTACGTAGCAGGTGGTCTCCTTTGCTGCTCCGATGCGGTTCATGGCATAGTAGAAGATATCGGGATTTGGTTTTCTTATTCCGAATTCGCATGACGTAACGATGTCCTGATAATACTTCTCAACATTGTTTTCTCTGAGGAAATGTGCTGCAAAGGACCTTGATATGGTGTTTGTGATTATGCCTAGCTTCATGCCCATCGATGTGAGTTTCTCTGACATCTCAAGCAATCCCTCGCGTGGTCTGTTGTCCAGTCTGATGTAGTCGTAGGTGAAGGACAGCTCCTCTGCAACAGGGGCAAGGCGATCCTCTCCGATGTTGTAGTCCTTGAGGAAGAAGTCATTCCAGACCTGAACACTTGGGTACTCCTTGCAGGTCTTCTCTCCAAGGTGCTTGTAGTCCTCGGCCCTCTGGTGGAGCATCTGGGCGAATTCCTCTGGTGGGGTGTCTATCTTTATTCCAAGTTCGGCGAGTCTGAAGATGATGTATTTTGCATGGTTCACAGTTCTCTCTGGATTTTTCTGCTGTGTGAGCAGTGTACCTCCAATGTCAAACAGTACTGTGTCTATCATCTGAACCTCATCCTAGGAATAATAAGCTTTCGAAAACGTTTGCGTTCAATTGGATTGTAAACGAGGGTATGGTGTTTGTCAACGAATTTCCTGTCTTCTTCTTATGCTTGTCCAGCTGAAGAAGCCATAGACGTCATTGATCAGGAAGCAGAGGAAGCAGATTGCCATGCAGATGTACGATGAATCCTTCACTGCCGCATAGGTCCAGAGGATGACAAGAATGACGTCATTGATGGCATAGAATATGGCGTAGAAGCTTGTTCTGCGGAGTATGAAGTAGCATGCGACCATGCTGGTGAAAACAGATACTGTTGACCACAGAAGGTTCTCCGTTCCCAGGTGTCTGAGCAGGAAGTAGGCTCCGAAGGTCACTGCCGAACCGAGGACAAGGCTCCAAAGGAAATCGATGGGTTTCTCCGTCTCCACCTTGACCTGACTTGTCTTGTTGTAGCGGTTCTTGAACCACACCACCAAGGTGACCACCTCGATTGGGATGTACAACCCAAGGTAGAGTATCATCTCTCCGTAGTATCGGAACCTGAACGAGACTATTGAGTAGAGGATAGAGAAGGCTATGGAGACGACAGAACCGAAGACGTTGGCCTTTGCCACAAGGAATAGCATTGCAACGCCTACCAGCGAGCTTACAAGTTTGAGATAGTCGGTGCCCTTGAATGCGAAGAACGCAATTATCGGTGCCGCGAAACTGAATATCAGAAGAATGCAGTCGAATACCGAGAGTTTGGCTAAAGTATTTTCATTTTCCTTGTTTCTCATAGTTTTCATTTTGGCCGAATCTTATCATAATTCAGGTAAAAAAGTCTGTAATATATGTTATTATATATTATATGCAAAATATGTCTGGAGGCATTGAAATGACAATCAACAAGGAAAAAAACGGAAATTCAATGATGATCGCCCTTGAGGGAAGACTGGACACTGTCACAGCACCTCAGCTCGAGGAGGAGCTTAAGGCATCCATCGATGGTGTGGCTGATCTTACATTCGATTTCGCCAAGCTCGTTTACATCTCATCTGCAGGACTCAGAGTTCTTCTCTCAGCACAGAAGACAATGAACAAGCAGGGTAGCATGAAGCTTGTCAATGTTGGTTCCGAGATCAAGGACATCTTTGATGTCACTGGATTCGCCGACATTCTTACAATCGAGTAATAAACACATCAATGAAGAAGAGAAAGAAGAAAAACATGTCAATAGGCGACAAAGTCTCCGCCTCGTCCTTTAACAGTGCGTTCGGGGTATTGATATCAGCGGTTTTGATAATCGCTCTGATACAGACCTTCAATGTCATAAACAGTTCAAAGGACACCATAGAGAACCTGGCATACTCGATTTCTCAGCAGGTGGATGCTACGAAGTTCGTTGAAGCAGCTGAAACGGCTACCGGAGAATTCCCTTCATCCGTTCTGGCAAATCAGTATGTCAGAACCTTCAAGCTCAAGGTTGCCAACATCATAAAACGATATGAGCATGTAAAGGCTGCATCGTTCATCGTATTCGCAGAGGACAAGCAATCCTACACATATGTCTTTGAGGTTGAACCACTGGGCAAGGAGGAGTCTCCGGGCTTGGTCGAGCAAGCAACTGAGGTGTTCAGGACCAAGGATCTTGAAAACGTGGGCAAGAGCGGTATTCCTGGCTCCTTGTGCCGTTCAAAAGTTTATGGAACCATAATCATCGCCGCCGAGCCAATAATGTCCAGCGGCCAGGCTGTGGGCTATGTTTGTGTTGACATGGCTTTGACTCAGGCGTTCAAGGAAATCTGGATGTTCACACTGATAGTGTTCCTTTATCTTTTCTTGATTTCATTGGTGAACATGCTCTTCGTAAGGCGTTACTACAAGAGGAACCTCGTCAAACCTATCAACCAGATCATAGAGGCTGCTAAGGAGTACATCTATGAGGACATCCCTGATGAGGAGATAGACCTTGATTCAAAGCACTGCTCCTTCCAGAAGCTCAGGATCGAGACCGGTGATGAGTTGCAGCAGCTGGCGAGCGCAATGAAGAACATGGAGATTGACCTTGGAAGGTACATCGATCACCTCACTAGGGTCACCTCAGAGAAGCAGAGAATGTCCACAGAGCTCTCCTTGGCCAACAGAATCCAGGCCCATATGCTTCCGAGCATATTCCCTGCATTCCCTGACAGGGACGAGTTCGATCTCTATGCAACCATGGACCCTGCCAAGGAGGTCGGTGGTGACTTCTATGACTTCTTCATGGTTGACCATGACCATCTCGCATTGGTCGTGGCTGATGTCTCCGGAAAGGGAATCCCTGCTGCAATGTTCATGATGATCAGCAAGATAATCATCAAGAACGTGACCCAGAACTCGGTGGCGGAGGGCCATGTCTCTCCTGCAACGGTTCTTCAGAAGGCCAATTCCATGCTCTGCGAGAACAACGAGGATGAGATGTTCGTCACCGTATGGCTTGGAATCCTTGAGATCTCAACCGGAAAGCTCACCTATGCAAACGCAGGCCACGAGAAACCTCTGTTCCTTCACAATGGAGAGTGGGCATTCGATACAAACCGCCACGGTTTCGTCCTTGCAGGCATGGAAGGAATGAGGTACAAGGACTATGAGACTGTTCTGAGTCCTGGTGACTTCATTTTCCAGTACACCGATGGTGTGACCGAGGCCACAAACTCCAAAGAAGAGCTCTTTGGTGAGGACCGTGTGATTGAAGTTGCTAAGAAGTCCGATCTCGATACGTTCAAGTTCCTCAACAACATGAGATCCAAGATAGACGGCTTCGTTAAGGAAGCCCCTCAGTTCGATGACATCACAATGCTTGGTCTCAAGTACAATGGTGTAGGGGACAAGAAGAGGTATGAGCTCAACATCGAGGCCAAGGTTGAGAACCTTGACAAGGTGCTTGGTTTCATCGATGAAAAGCTTGAGGGCAAAGAGTGCTCAATGAAGGCTCAGATGCAGATTGACGTTGCAGTGGAGGAGCTCTTCGTAAACGTCGCCAACTACGCCTATGCCCCAAATACCGGAGATGTTCTTATCCAGATAAGCTTTGATGAGACCGAAGATTCAACGACTGCTGTAATATCCTTGATAGATGGAGGCGTCCCATACAATCCGCTTCTGAGGGCTGACCCTGACATTTCTCTATCTGCAGAGGACAGGCAGATCGGTGGACTTGGAATCTACATGGTCAAGAAGAGCATGGACAGCGTTGAATACTCTCATGAGGGTGAAAGCAACAAGCTTACTATCAGAAAGAAAATTTAGTTGAAGTTGTCGTTCCTGCATATTAAAGTAAATTGATTGACTAAACAAACAGCTTGCTCCTTAGGCATTATGGAGGTTTTAGATGGAGATTAAGAAATATAAGAAAGGTGATGTTGTCTTCAAAGAGGGCGAGACAGGATCCTGCATGTATGAGATTCTCAGCGGTTCTGTTGAAATCGTTGCCGAGAAGGGGACCGAATTCGAGAAAAAGCTCACGGAATTGAAGAAAGGTGACATCTTCGGAGAAATGGCCGTAATCGAGTCTTCTCCTCGTTCAGCCACGGCCATGGCACTTGAGAGCACTGAGGTCGCTGTAATCCCTGGTTCGGCTTTGAATGACTACTTCAAAGAGAAGCCAGAGAAGATCCTTGAGATCATGCGCCACATAAGTGGACGTATCAGAGCTCTCACCCAGGATTACATGGCTGTCTGCAGAACAATCAACGAGTCCAACGATAACAAGGGAAAGGCCAAGCAGAGCGCAGGTCTCTGGGACAAGCTCAAGGCCTTTGCTGGAATCTATACAAGGAAGGGAAAGACCCTGTCCCTCAGTGAAAGGGATGAGAAGAAGCAGAAGCATGCCGAGGGTCTTGGAAAGAACGTCCTTTACTTCGACAAGGGTGATGTGGTCTTCGCGGAGATGGACAACAGCGATTGCATGTACGACATCATTGGCGGAACGGTCGGAATCTACGCCTCCTATGGAAAGGCCGATGAGAAGCTTCTGACAAAGCTTGATGCAGACACCTTCTTCGGTGAGATGGGAATGATCGACAAGGAGCTCCGCTCAGCGACTGCAGTGGCTCTTGAGTACGACACCTACATCGAGAAGATCTTCCCTGAGGACCTGGGAGAGATCTTCGAGAGAAGACCTGCCAAGATCCTTATGATCTTGCAGCATCTCTCGGCAAGGCTCAGAAAGCTTACAATCGACTATCTGACAGCATGTAAGACCGCTTCTGACATCATCGATGCAGAGGAGAAGGGTGAGAACCTCTCAACAGATGCAGAGGAGAGGGTTAAGCTCTTCTGCTCGATCAACATCTACGGCCGTTACTACACGTGAGTTGATCATCTTTAATAAATATTGACATTGACGGCATGGTTCCTTGAGCCATGCCGTTTTTTTCTCTGTTTTGTTTGACAAACCATGTTTACGGCTCGTAGAATGTAAAATGCGCAAGCGTTTGCGCAGGAGTAGTAATGGAAAAGGTCACAATTAAGGACATTGCCAAGGTTGCCAATGTCTCCTATGCAACAGTTTCGCGTGCTCTATCCGGCAGTCCTGAGATAGGTGAGGCCACCAGGGAGAGGATTCTCAAGATCTGCGATGAGATGAAGTACATTCCTGACTCGGTGGCAAGGTCCATGGTCAAGAGAAGGACCAACATCCTTGGTGTGGTGACCGCAAGCATCAACAACCCGTTCATGAGCGAGCTGATCGAGAGAGTAGAGATCTCCGCACGCGAACACGGCTACAGCCTGATGGTCTGCAACTCCTCTTACGACCTTCAACTCGAGAAAAGACAGTACTCCCTTCTTCTGGGAAGGAGAGTCGATGGAATAATCGTCATCCCTGCAGGCCGCGACACTGCAGAGAACCTTTCTAGCTATCCTTCAAGTATCCCTGTTGTCTATGTCAGCGAGAATCTCCAGGACGGAGAGCAGAGCTATGTCGCCATAGACAATGACTGCGGCGCCAGGATGGGAGTCGAGTATCTACATTCCCTTGGACATAAGAGGATCCTGTATCTTGGAAGAAGATCGGGAAGCCTTACCCATAAGCTCAGAGCCGACGGTGTGATCTCCGCCTGCAAGAGGTGCGACATGGAGGTCAACTTCAAGGACAACCTTTCTTTCGGAAAGACATCCAGTGAGGTCGGATACGTCCTTGCAAAGGAGTACTTCGAGAACCCTTCAGACGAGACCGCGATCTTCTGCGCAACCGACGCCCTGGCGATCGGTGCCATGCGAGCTGCGGACGAGAAGGGCATAAGGATCCCTGAGGACATATCAGTATTGGGCTTCGACAACATCTCTTTCTCCGGTCTTCCCAGAATCGGACTCTCAACAGTGGAGCAACCCAAGGCAGACATGGCCGCAGCCGCCGTCGAGATTCTTCTTGAGAGGATCGAGGGTGATGTGTCTGAACCTGGATGCAAGATCGTCACTCCTAGACTTGTTGAGAGAACATCCTGTAGGAAAATATAACCAATTATAGAAACGATAGTCTCTTTGTGGAGGTTGAGTATG
>DMOO01000214.1 GCA_003456855.1 Sphaerochaeta sp. | reverse complement strand
AACGCTGCGGTTACTAGGACTGGAATCTCTTGAACCGAGGTTCAAGGGGGACCCCCAGTTAAGTTGCCGATTCTGTTCCTTGAAACCCTAAGGTAGGAGCAATGCACAGCTTCTATGCCGGGATCCTGATAGTAAGTTTGAGCAAGAGAATTACGTCTCTTCGCCGCAACTACAATTATCGTATCATAGGAAAAACCTCAATGGAAGTGCTAAAAAGGCTTTTTTTAACTAAAAGCGACCTTTATTGCGATTTCGGCATACTTTTCATAAGCGCTCTTTCCAATGCTCTTCAGGGTGCCTACATCCCAGAGGTCACTATCAAGCCTGTCAGCCCCGAAAAGCATCTGGAAACACTGAACTCCACGGTACTGGGCGACCGCCATGTTGGCAGCACATTCCATGTCCACACAGAGGCAGTTCTGCTCCTGCATCATCTTGACTGCAGATGGGGTCTCTCTGTAGAAGGCGTCTGTGGACCAGACCCTTCCACATGCATGTGGAACACCAAGGTCAGTGAGGATCTCGTCCAGCTTCTTTGCAGAGATCACATCTATCCATGGCTTGTCGTGAGGGGCATAGTGCCAGCTGGTGCCTTCGTCCCTGTAGACCTGTGTCGGCACGACCAGACCCTCGCGTGCCTTAGAATTCAAGGAACCCGCATAACCTATGCAGACAAAGCGCATGACGCCACGGATTATGTACTCCTCCATGAAGCCTGCGGCAACGGGTGCACCGATAGGCAGAAGGACAACACCAAGGCGCTCCTTCTTGATCTTCGTCTCATAGACGGGGCAGGCAAGACCGCATCTGAAGGTCCCGATCTTGTTGAGGCCGTATTTGCTGTCTATGGCCTCTATTATCTGCCTCTGCCATGTCATTATCATAGAGAATGGGTATTCAGTCTTGTCCTTGATGAGGTTCTGCGGTTTGAGCAGGCCTTCCTCGTTGAAGAATGGAAGCATGAACGTCTCCTTTTGCTGTCCGTTACAGTTTATCTTGTCCTCTACAGGCATTCAATACCATGCGGCCGACTCCGTTTTGTTATAATAGTAACAGATCATAGCATTTTGGTTTGCATATAAATGCGTCAGTATTGCATAAGAATTAAAAATTCTGCTAGATTTCTCCATAATTGTTTCTATATACAATAACGGGGTTGGACTTTGTTTAGATATTATTGTTAAAAGAGTGTTATTGGCATTGTTGACGGTGTTGATCATCTGCATGATCACATTGCAGACTTCAACGACCCGATCAACATGCTTGAGATGTGGACAACAGAGTCTGGAAACAACGACTGCCAGTATGGTCGCTAATCAATCAAGGAAACAAGCGTTTCCAAGGGGATTGCCGCTTTCGGCAGTCCCCAATTTTTTTGCTTTGGGATTTTTAGACAGGGATTTTCAGCTTTTTCAACGAAAATAGAGATTTAAGCTGATTTTTTCAGCTCATTCAACATATACGTGGCTCTTCCGAGTTTCTGTTGGTCAATAGGTCTTGCAACGTTTTTGATCATCCCTGATCATTCTTGGTTCAGGCTGTTCAGGAGGAGCTCTTGTTGAGAATCCTTGAGCAGAGATCCATCATCTGGGAGACAAGATCCGGATCCACAACAGGGACAGGATTGACGGAGAACGGACTGTCGTCATGCTGCTTCGTGTACGGGGAGATCAGACCTGCATCCGCAAGTCTTCCTTCGAGCTGAAGGATTTCCTGAGGGTTGTACTGTGAAATGAACTTGTCGATCAAAGTCTTCTGCATGCAAGCCACCTTCATCACTTTCATGGCGTACCTTTTCTGTGCAAGAGCTCTGATCAGCCCGATGTCCCTCTTTAGGGGAAGATAGGTTTTCATGGAGCCTCTGCGTTGGTGGTAGAATCTGATGTGTCCGTGTTGCATGCAGGTGACGAGGCTCCCCTCCGGAGCCCTCTTCAGATCCGTCTTGGCTCTCGAGATCACCTCGTCCAGCCGACTGATCTCCTCTTCCAGAATGTCCTTGATGTTCATGCGGCATCCTCCTTTGCACAACCTGTGCATTCATAGTTGTTCCAGAGCCTGTCAGACAGGACCCTGTTGGTCTCCGGGGGCAGAAAGGCCTGCCAGACCCTGAGGAAGAAGTAATCATAGTCCGTCAATCCGAAAGAGACTCTCTTGAGGACCTTGATCTTGTTCATGCATCCCTCGATCACACCGGATGAGACCGGGAACAGGGCATGGTTGATGATCTCCTGCTCCCGCAGCTTCCTCTTCCTAATGGCGAACTGCATCAGTTCCGGCACGCCGGACTGCATGGCCATGTCACACCATCCGATCCAGCCATCCCTCATCGCCGAGACATCCCTGCAGTTGTCATACAGATACTGGAGCTTCTCGCGCATGTGGATGCAGACGTCAAGGTCATGGTTCTCCTCCATCATCGTCTGCAGCATGAGCTTCGCGCTCCAGACAGCCTCGTCGTCGATCTCATCCTCTGCGGGGAACCTCCTGTTGAGCAGTCCTGCAGAGCACTTGATTCTCTGCGCATCCTCCTTCCTGCCCAGTCTGAGGAACTGCCTGCCTGTGCGCCTGCGGACGCAGTCTGTGACCTGTTCGCTGTAGTTCTTCATGATGTGGAAGTAGTCGCAGACGATCGTGCAGGATGGAAGATGCTGGCTGACCACACTGCTGTAGCTGGTGTTCTGGTCCATGGCGAACGCCTTGATCGAGTCGTAGAACCTCTTGCCGTACATGGAGAAGAACGGCTCGAGGTCCTTGGCGGCATTGCCTTTGTGGAGGTGGAGCGGGAGTTTGGTCTTCGCATCGATGACCAGCGTGGCGTAGCGGTGGTTCCTCTCCACCGCGAACTCGTCCACCGCACAGACCTCGGCGGGCTCCGGTTGTGGCGCCAGCGCCTTGAGGGAGAGCAGATACTCCTTGTGCACGCCCTTGACCCTGTCCCATGACAGCCCGTACCGTTTGCTTACGCTCTTGATGCTTTGGTCCTGTCCGCAGAGATCATCGCAGATCTTTCTGGCAAGGTATGTCGTGCAATGCGTCCGCCCGAAACGGAACGGGATCGGCTCCGTGTTGAACGCCTCGCAGAAGGTGCATCTGCACACCCTGTACCTCACATCCCAGAAGGTGTGGCTGTGGATTGCCGTCGGAGGTCCATCCAGCCTGATCTCCCTCCATTCATGCACCGTCTGCTCCTCTCCGCAGTGCGGACACCTCCCCTGGGGAGCGCTGGGTTCGAACCTTATGTGCAGTTCCTCACCCATGATCTCACTTGCCTTCACCTTGAAGGGTTCACAAGGAAGCAGAATTCCAATAGACTGTGGGCATAATTTGAGCATGGCTTTGTCCTTTGTAGGTGTGGTAACCAAACATTAGACATCCATGCTCATTCTTTTTCAATTACCCTTGCTACTTTTTTCTCTTTTCTCTCTTGACCAACAAAAATCCTGAAGAGCCAAAAAAGATGGAAAAAAACTGCTTTTTCAGCTTTATAAAAACAGAGGAACCAGCGTTTGCTGATTCCTCATTCTTTCGGGGCGAGAGGACTCGAACCTCCGATATCCTGCTCCCAAAGCAGGCGCCATAGCCGCTAGGCAACGCCCCGTTGCAAAAAGGAGTATATGAAATTGACTTGATTAGGTCAAGTAAGATAGCTTTTTATTCATGAAGAAGAATTTGGAGAACTTTCATTTTCTACTGGACAGGACCAGTCCCCCGGATATTTCGTTTCTGGAGAAACGCGATCCGTTCCAGTTCCTTATCAGTGTCATACTCAGTGCCCAGACAACAGACGAAAGGGTCAATCAGGTTACTCCAGAGCTGTTTTCGTGCTACCCGGATGCCAAGTCGCTGGCCTGTGCGGACATCGAGGATGTGAAGCGGATCATCCATCCGACAGGTTTCTACAACGCCAAGGCCAAGCACATAATCGAATGTGCAGAGGCGATAGAAAAAAACTTCGGCGGGGTGGTCCCGACTGAGATGGAGGACCTTCTCAAGCTGCCTGGAGTGGGTAGAAAGACCGCCAACTGCCTGAGATCCAATGTCTATGGATTTCCTGGGATTGTGGTGGACACCCATTTCTCGAGGGTCGTCAACAGAGTCTGCGACCTGGGAACCAGGGATCCGAAGGTGGTTGAGGACTTTGTATGTGAGAATCTGGACCCGAAGTACTGGAACAGGTTCTCCATGACTGCCAATCTCCATGGCAGAATGGTCTGCCATTCCCAAAAACCGGAGTGCGAGGTCTGTCAGGCAAAAGACCTGTGCGCAGAGTTTAAGAAATCTTAACTTGTAAGGACTTTACATAATCTCAATAATTTGATAAGTTCCTAATGTTGCACTGCACGTAAAAGATATTTATTTAAGGTGGATTATATTATGGCACGTAGATGTGATATTTGCGGAAAAGGAACAATGGCTGGTAACGTTGTCACCAGAAAAGGACAGCCTAAGAAGAAGGGTGGTGTTGGTCAGCACATCGGAGTCACGACAAAGCGTGTCTTCAGACCGAATATCATCACAGTCAGAACTCTTGTCAATGGCACACCAACAACAATGAAGGTTTGTGCAAGATGCCTCAGAGCTGGCAAGATTGAGAAGCTTGTATAATTCAAGCGTCTATGCAAATAGAACAGAGAGTCCCGAGAGGGGCTCTTTTTTTGTTCCTTCGATTTTATAGAAAATGAAAATCAAGGCCATAGTTTTGCCGCTATATGTCTTCGTTTAAAGAAAAAATGAAAAACGAAGACATTGATTCCTTTACTTCTTAGCGGATGCGCATCGTCGGCAGGTTTCTGATTGCAAGTGTTGTGCAGCAGCCTTCGCCGAAGAGCTTCTCCATGTGTTTGGAGTATTCCTCCGTCCTGTCGCATGGGATGTAGGCCTCAAGTGTTCCTGCAAAGCCTCCACCCTGGACCCTGAAGGCACCGTCGCCGTTCAGGAAGGTGTCCGTCATCATGTAGGCAAGGGCGATTCCCTGTTCACTCGCAGCCTTCGGGCTGTAGATGTTCTGCAGGTACTTGAATGAGGACTCTCCGCTTGCCGTGACCATCTTGAGGTAGGTGCCGAAGTCCTTTCTCTTTAGTGCATCGACCATGGCATCGACCTTGAGGTTCTCCTCGAAGTAGTGGTAGGCACGAAGGATGGCCCTGTCGTTGGAGATGGTTTCACGGAGCTTTCCCACATACTGCTTGAACTGCTCGTATGGGACCTCGCGAAGGACGCTCTTTCCGAAGAACCTGGCAACTGTCTTCATCTCGACAGGGATTGAGGCGTAGTCGGCGGTGAGGTCTGCGTGGTTGCCGCCTGTGGTTGTGATCACAAGGTTGTAGCCGTAGTCGGCGAAGTCTATTGCAATAGGGGTGATGACTGGAGCCTTTGGGTCCTGGAAGTCGATTCCGACGATTCCGCCGTTGGCGCATGCCAGCTGGTCCATGAGTCCGCTTGGTTTTCCGAAGTAGTCGTTCTCAGCCTCCTGGCCCATGATGGCAAGGTCGGTTGTGGAGAAGCGGTCATTGTTGTAGAGGGAGTTGAAGATCGTTCCCACAAGGACCTCTATTGCTGCAGAGCTGCTCAGGCCGGAGCCCTTGAAGACACGTGAGCTCATGTTGGCCTTGAAACCGCCGATCTGACCACCGCGTTTGGTGATGGAGGAGGCAACGCCCTTAACAAGGGCATCGGTCGTACCGAACAGACTCTGGTCTATGTCGAGCTTTGAGATGTCGACCTCAATGATCGGGTAGCCTTCGCTTGCAACGGTCACTATGTTTCCAGGGACCTTGCTCACTGCTGCTATGGTGTCAAGGTTGATGGAGCCTGCAATGACCTTTCCAAGGTTGTGGTCGGTGTGGTTTCCGCCAAGCTCGGTTCTGCCTGATGTCGAGAAGAGTGCCTGAGGCTTCTCTCCGAATATCTCCTCATGTTTTCTCCAAAGGTCATCGAATCTTCTTTCTGCGTCTTCTGAAGAAGCGAGTTTTCCGTACAATCCAGCTATATCCATCGTCTATTCTCCTGAGAATTCTAGCAAGCTGATTATATAGTAAAACATCTGACGGGTACAGTAATTTACCGCTGTTGAGAAAACCCACCCGTTTTAGAGGGTAAGAGGGGTCGTTGTCCACCAGATCCTCTATGGTATTTGCCAGAAGTTTGGGGTTCCAGCCCTTTAAATAGCCGAAAAACGGGTTAAAAATAGCCTTGTCTCCACATACCAACTTATTTTTACAGCCACATAATATAAACGAGGCTATCGTTACGTTGAATCTAAACGGAAACATCCTTATCAGGGCCTTTAAAGCCCTTTCTCCGTCCATGTCCTGCTTCACTTTTCTCAGACATACATCGCATCCGGTGCACTCATCCTTCTCCTGTCCAAGTGCGGCCAGAAGTGATATCCGTCTGCATCTGTTTCCTGTGAATATGGGCAGAAGTGGGCTGTAGTGACTGCTTTGGTCCTTGTCCTGACGCGTCACGACCACCCAGGCGGTGGAGTTCTCTCCGTCTCTTCCGGCTCTGCCGGACTCCTGCAGATACTCCTCTATGTTCTCGGGGAGCTTGTGGTGGATCACCGTTCGTATGTTGTTTTTGTCTACGCCCATTCCGAACGCTGACGTGGAGTAGAGGACCCCATCCTGGGACTCCATGAACCAGGTCTCGAGGTTCTCTCGTTCCTCTCTGGACAGGCCTGCATGGTAGTAGCGCATCTCGATGCCTGGGCATTCCATCTTCATGTACTGGCAGAGCACCTTGGCATCGGCCCTTGTCCTGCAGAAGACAAGTGCGGGCTTCTGACAACTTCTGACAAGATCCAGAACACCTTGCTCCCTGTTCATTGACGGGTAGGTTGCATAGATGATGTTGGGTCTGTCGGCATCGCCTCTGACGATCAGAGGACGCGAAGTGAAGAGACAGGTGCGTATATCCCTGATAGTGTCCTCTGAGGCAGTTGCGGTGAATGCCAGTATCTGATGGGGCAGCAGGCGCAGAATCACATTTGTAAGGCCCAGATAGGAAGGTCTGAAGTCCTTTCCCCACTGCGATATCACGTGGGCCTCGTCAATGACGAACAGGCTTATGTTGTACATCCTGAGGTGGGCCATTACCCATTTGTTCTGTAGACTCTCCGGGGTGGTGACGACTATCTTCGTCCCGTTTCTAAGCTTGTCGAAGCTCTGCCGTCGCTGCTGGTAGGTTTGGCCACCACGGAGGCATACACAGTCTATCCCTGCATTGGAGAGCTTCAGCATCTGGTCATTCATCAGGGCGAGGAGAGGGTAGACGATGACGGTTATCCCCTTGCACAGCGTTGCAGGGATGAGAAAACAAAGAGACTTGCCGGTTCCGGTCGGCAGAATGACTATCTGGTGTCTGACGTGGAAGCTGTCCTCCTGCTCCATGATCCTCTGGATGACCAGAAGCTGGTACGGCTTGAGCGCCAGAATACCGAACCGCTCGTAGGCTGTTCTGACAATGGTTGTCGTAATATCCTGCATGACAACCCTTACAGCGAAAAAGTCGAAAAGATTAATTTTTTTACTGTATATGTTGATAAGATAAACAATTAAGTAAAAACGCAAAAAAGAGCGACATTGTCATGTGGGATGTGACGGTCTTGAACTATATGTAGTGGCAAGGAAACGGATTATTAAGATATGTAGTGCCATCAATTCGGATAAAAACGTAAATTTGTTCAAATTCCCAGAAATTTTTCTTCCAGTTTTTCTGTCTTGTGATATACTCGATTTAGCTCGTTATACAAACAAAGAGAAAAGAGTGGTTCCAGATGTCTGTCAGACTATGGGGCCGGGAAGGGAACTGAGACCGTAAGGTTGAGGTTCCTTTTTCTTCCATTAGTAGTCCTTGCTCTTTCGAAGTTCCTTCCTAATATATCTGAAAGTCTCCTTCTCACCTTTCTCTGCAAGCATTGTCACAAGCTTGCAAAGAAGAGCCTTCGTCTCTGGGTGCATGTATTCCTCTGAGGATCTTCTGTTGTAGTATTCCAGTGCACTGGTTTGGGTGTATTTGTCCTTCTGGTAGGTCTTGCATGCGGCAACTCTGTCGCAGAACATCTCAATGACATATACAAGCGGCATCTTTACGGGAATGACCTTCTTCTGAGGGATCGAGTAGTCCATCCAGTAGTCGAAGTGGTGCTTGTTTCTGCCCTTGTGGTGCATCCAGGCCTTGGAGTGGCCATACTTGCGCCTCTCGCCGTCAGTCGGGCTGTGGGTGCCTGTGTAGTATTTCACGCCTGGCAGGAATTCCGTTGGACTGTATTTCGAAAGGTCATGCACAAGACCACGCCAAGGGATGCCTGCCTTGAAGCAGTGTCTCATGACAGTGTGCCTGTGCTTTGTGATCGTATGAAGATGTCCGAAGAATCTCTGGAGTGTGTTCATGGCATCAGCATCGTTATGCAGCGCTCGACATCCTCGACCTCCACGGTGGTGTGGGAGCCTCCGCTTTCACCGTCCAGGGTCCATGCTGCTTCCTTCTTTGACTTGAACTCGAACCGTCTTGACTTTACGGAAATGATTCCTGAGCTGTTCAGATTGCCCAGGACCAGGCCATTGCTGATCTGCTCAAGATCGATGATGTTCTTAGGTTTTCTCACGAAGAGACCCTCAAGAAGGCCATCATCCATCTTTGCGTCCTTTGGAGCCAGCTGCTTCATTCCACTTATGGAACGGGAGTTGGATACCGCCCCAAGGATGAAGGAGCCCGTGTAGATTGCATCGTCCGTCGTGATCTCCATCTCTCTGCAGACAGCCGAAAGGGTCCTTGGGTCGATGTACTTCAGCCCGTTAGCAAGGTATGCCAGGTATCCAAAGGCGTTCTTCGCAGACTGGTCTGTGGTGTAGGAGATGTCCGTTCCGGCACCGAAGGCTGCCACATATGAGAAGTATTCGCCGTTGAAGGTCCCAAGATCGATGGTCTTTCTGCTCTCTCCTGCAGCGATTTTCGCTGCCTTATCGACTGTAGTAGGTATTTTATGGGTCTTTGCAAAGTCGTTTGTGGTTCCTGATGGGATGTATCCCAGATCAGGCACCGTTCCACGCTCCTTGAGCTTCATCATGGCGTTGAGGGCCTCGTGGAGCATTCCGTCTCCACCTGCCACGATTATCCTCTCGTAGAGGTCTCCCCACTGGACGATGCGCTCGAAGGCATCACCTTTGGACTGGGTAGGATAGGCTGTGACAAGGAAACCTGCCTTGGTAAGCGTGTCCATGATTGTGGCGAGTCCCGAGGCTATCTTGCCGGTTCCTGCGTGCGGATTGAAAAGGAAAAGAGCGTCTTTCATGACTGTGATTATATATTCAAAGGATTTTAACTGGAAGTGCCTGCCTGTTTATTGTATGATTGCCGAGAAAAGAAAAACCTTAATAGGAGAAACATATGAAAGAGAGAACATTCATCGCCATCAAGCCGGATGCAGTTCAGCGTGGCCTTATCGGAAAGATCGTCTCGAGAATCGAGGAGAAGGGCTACAAGATCGTTGCACTCAAGATGATCCAGGTCTCAGATGAACAGGCTGCAGCCCACTATGCAGAGCACTACGGGAAGCCGTTCTATCCGAACCTCGTCAAGTTCATCACAAGCGCACCTATCGTCGCAATGGTTGTTGAGGGCAATGACGCAATCCTCGGAATGAGACAGATCATGGGAAAGACAAACCCTGCAAACGCAGAGGTCGGAACCATCAGAGGCGACTTCTCTCCGGAGATGAGCTTCAACGTCATCCACGGATCAGACGGTCCGGAGAGCGCAGCCAGAGAGATCGCAATCTACTTCAAGCCTGAGGAGATTTGCGACAAGTGGCAGACAGCCTTTGAGATTCTCAAGGAGAAGATGGGGAACTGAACCACGAAAATGGTTTTGGAATCCGGAGATGTCCGGATTCCAGAATCAGAATCCCACGACGTTGCCGATAAGGACGAACCAGCCGAACAGGGTCACCATGCTTATGATGGAGGACATCACGACTATCTCGTTCGCCAGGTCGGCGTCACCGCCCATTGCAACAGCCGTGCTGTAGGAGTTCACCGCGTTAGGTGCAGCGGCATAGATGGCGACAGCAACGAGGCTTGGGCCTCTCAATCCCAGCAGAATTGAAACTGGAATTATCACACTTGGGATTAGTATCAGCTTTGCGAAAACGGCCCAGAAAATCTTCTTTCCATACTTCTTTATGAAACCGAACTCGAATGTGGCTCCAAGGGCGATCATCGAAAGAGGAGTTGCAAGACTGCTCAGCTTGGAGATGATTCCCGTCATTATCCAGCTTGGTATCTGAAGTCCGCTGAGATTCAGGCCAAGACCGATTATACATGCAAGTACAAGTGGGTTGGTGATGATCTTCAGCAGCAGTTTCGGGATGCTTGTGGCCTTGCCTGTGTACTTCTCGAAGATGAAGGCTGAGAAGATGTTGTTGAGCGGAAGGATCACTATGGCAACCACTGCTGTGATCCCGATTCTGTCGGCACCGCAGATGCTCTGTGCGATTGGTATTCCAAGAAGTGCATAGTTGGACTTGTAGATTCCCTGGATCATGACAGGGATCTGGTCCTTCTCCTTTACGAAGCGGGGCACTATCAGACAGAGAAGCAGGAATGTCCCCACCAGGCCGCATGCCACGATGAGAATCGGCAGCAGCTCAACGTCCCTATTCAAATCGGCCTTGTACAGAGTCTCTCCGCACATGGTGGAGAGGAAGAACTTGAATACGATGATGTTCAGCTCTTTGGCTGCAGGTCTGCTGAGGATACTCTTCTTCTGGAAGAAGTATCCCAGAGCCATGAAGAACATGATTGGGGCGATGGCTATTGCCGAAATCTTGATCACTTCCATTGTCAGTCCCCGATGACGGTTCCTTCGAACGTCTCTTCATTCAGGATTGCCAGTGTGTTGGCGGTGTTTCTTCCGTCAGCGCAGATGACTCTGATACCGGCTTCCTGGGCGAGCTTTGAGGCAATCGGATCGAACGGAGCGTTCTTTCCAGGAACCCATTCATCACCGACCATCTTGCGGAAGTCCGCCCATGAGATGGTGTCGATCGGCTTTGCATCAGGGTTCTTGCGTGGGTCGTCTGTGTAGACCTTTGCGATGTTGGAGAGGTTGATGACCTTTGTGGCGCCGAATCTCTTTGCAAGGTAGACGGCGTCTGTGTCTGTGGAGAAGCCCGGCTTCCAGCCACCGGCGACAAGGATGCGACCTGAGAACTGGACGCTCTCTTCTGTTGGGTTTGTGACGACCGGGTCCTTGCAGAGGGAGCCGAAGATGGCCTTTACCAGCTCTGCGTTGATGTGGGTTGCCTTGATACCGATCCAGTCCTGTGCGTTTGCATCCTGCTCGGATGGGTCTGTGACAACAGCCCTGTAGGCCTGCTGATAGACTCTTGCAGGTGCTCCACCACCGCAGACGAAGATGAGCTTGTCCTCTGGGTTTTCTGAAAGGTATTCCTTGATCTTTGCGAGGAACGCTGCAAGGAACTCGCTATTGACTCCATCCGGAGCGATTATTGAACCGCCAACTGAAAGAACTGAAATTCTCATTCCCAACTCCTTTTGTCTAATAATAAAGTGATTCTATCTTTTACTTCAGCTAATGTAAATCAACTTGACAAGCCATGTTATCAACCTGGACGGAAGAATCCTAGACAAGAACGCTATCGTCTTGTATTCGAATCCTACAGCCACGTTCACAGGTGGATTCTTCCTGTAGGCAAGCTTCAGAAACACGTTTGCAACCGAATTTGCGGACCTCCCGGTCTGTTCATCGTGTGCCATATGGGCAACAGAGTCCTGACACTGCTTAATATATGGAGAATTTTCAGGTTCGTCGCTTGTTCGGGCCTTTGTAAAGCCTGTTTTGGTGTCTCCGGGCTGTACAATTGTCACTTTTACGCCGAATTGGCCCGCCTCGATGCGCAAGGCACGGCTGTAGGCCTCCAGCGCATACTTGGAGGAGCTGTAGTGGCTCTGGTATGGAATGGCTATGAAGCCCGCAACCGAGCCTGTTATCAAAACAAGGGATCTGCTGTTCTTTCTGAGAAGCGGCAGGAATACCCTGTTGACGTTCAGAACGCCGAAGTAGTTGGTCTCCATCTGGGCACGTGCACGGTCCAGCGGGGTCATCTCGGCAGATCCGCTTATGCCGAAGCCTGCGCAGTGGATTATCATGCCAAGTTCTGTTATGCCTTCGGCTGCTTTCTCTATTGATTTCTCGTCCGTCACGTCCATCTCTATTGGATGGATGTTTGGATTGTCCGTCTTCCTTGGATGCCTTGAGGCAGCATAGACCTGGAATCCGTTCATAGCGAACAGGTCAGCAGTCTCCATTCCTATTCCGCTTGAAGCCCCGGTCACAAGGACCGTCTTTGCATAAGGACATTTTTTGCTCATGGCTGGATTCTACACCATTAGGGGCCTTTGAGGAAAGAAATCCCCTGCATGGCACAGGCGAATGCAGGGGAGGGTTTTGTTTTTTTGATAGGTGGAATGATCGTTTATTTGGAAAGAGACATGATCAGGCCCTATCTGTCAGTTATCCGATCAGAACGGGTCGTCATTGTCCTCCTTCTGTTCGCCCTGAATCTGGTTCTCCTCGTCCACAGGAATGGTGTCCTCGACCCTCTCTGCAGACTCCTCGGCGATTCTCTCGGCATCGCTGTCGCCCTGAGGTGCCTGAGGCTGCTCCTCCTGCATCCTGCGTGCCTCGTCCTCGTCCTCGATGTCCAGCTCATGCATGTTCGCCGAGGCTACAGGTACACCCTGGAGTTTCTCCATTGTAGGGATCTCCTGCTTCTCCGTGACTCTGCGCGGCTGGACCTCGATGTGCTCAGCCTGGATGAAGACCTTCTCGGAGTTGCTGTACTTGCTTATGTACTGCTTCAGTCTCCCTACCACGCGGATGCCCCTTCCTTTCTTAAGGCGGCGCATGCAGCTCTCCGCCACTGCCCCGTAGACCTGGATGGTGAAGAACGAGGTGTCCGGAATCCATCGGTCCTCCTTTTCAGAGAAGTAGTAGCGATTGTTGGCGATTCCGATCTTGCACATCGATGACCCTTCAGGTCCCATTCTCTCAGGGTCTCTGGTCAGAAGCCCCTCGACAAGAACTGTGTTTAGATTGTTCATTAACGACTCCTTTGAAGGAGGGGAGCGTCGGGGAGACCTGTACAAGGCACCTGTTCCGTTGGGCTCTTGCCCTCTTTCATAGGTCCTATACGGAGAAAAAGTCTAAAAGATTAAGATTTTTTTCGGACGACAATCAAAAACCAAGAGATAAGTGCATACAAAACAATGAAATAAAAAATATAAAAAATTTTTTGAGGGTAAACAAAAAAGGAGCTTGTTTTAACACGAGCTCCTTGAAGCATCAAAGGACACCTTTTCTATCAGATGTTGTCCTTGATGAATGCGTCCAGAATTGCCATGTTGGCTCCGCCGACGCGCTGTGCAACAGCCTTTCCATCCTTGAAGAGGATCATTGTAGGGATGCTGCTGACATTGAAGGACTCTGCAAGCTCTGGGTTCTCGTCAACATCGACCTTACCGACCTTGACTGTTCCTTCGTACTTGGTTGCGATCTGGGAGATGATTGGACCTACCATTCTGCAAGGGCCGCACCATGGTGCCCAGAAGTCCACGAAGACTGGAATCTTGCTCTCTATTACTTCCTGCTGGAAGTTTGATCCATTAAGGGTAATCTCACTCATATTTTCCTCCTGTAGAGTTTGGCATATAAGCCTGTCCCAATACCTTTCTTGTCTCAATAATAATAATGGTCGGGCAAAAAGGAAAGTGTGGCCAAAACATTTATGAAGATTTCTTACTGGAAAAAAGGCATAAATTAAAACTAAAGGAAAGCCTATAATAATAAAATATTTTTTCATGGATTCTTATGGTTATAGTGGTAGACCTATATAAGTCCCATATAGACAATAATTTTCGTAATTCCTTGTAAAATAAGGAGTTGACAATTATTGCCACTGGCCTTATACTTGAATCATCAAGCAGGAGGTTTTGAAGTTTCAAGGCATTGTAATTTCAAGGCTTGGTGAAAAAATTTTTAAGGAGGGCATCTATGTCAGGTGAAGACAAGGCAACAGCATTCTTCGGAACCCATCTGGATTCACTGAAGGCTTTCGAGTGCCTTAAGCTTTATATTAATGACATATGTCCAGATGCTAGGATTTCCGTCCAGGGCTCACTGCTGGTTTTCAGGACCGCAGCTGGTTTTGCATATGTTTCGCTTCCGGCCACTGAGGAGGAGTCAGTCCTCTTCAATCTGGCAATAACGAACAGGAAGAAGATCCAGAGTTCAAGGATTGAGAAGACAGTCAATCCTGTTCCTGGTTCAAGGTCCTACGTCTACCACATCGGGATCAGATCGGTCGATGACATCGATACTGAGGTCAAGGGCTGGATCAGACAGTCATACGAGTACTCCAAGCTGAATTACGCTTGATCTAAATAGTCACTTTTCTCTTGTTATAAGGGGTCGCGGTTGCGGCCCCTTTCCTTTCTATTTCTGAAAAATTTTTATTTCCTTGTATCCTAGAGGCTTACTGGGCAAAATTGCCAGTTGGCCAGGAAAAAAACTTAATCTTTTCGACTTTTTCGCCGTATAGGTCTCCAGAGAGGTGCCTATGAACAGAAAAGTCTTCATCGTTCTGGCCGTGATAGCGGCTCTGGCCGTAGCCCTTATCGTTCTTCTGCTTGGCTGCTCCCAGGAAGTCGACGTAGGGGAGATTGTCAACGTTTTCTCTGGAAGGGACTGCCAGTCGCCGGTCCTTGTCTCTGTGTCCACTGCCTCAAGCTCGGTCGTCAAGATTGAGTTCAACGAGCCCGTAAAGGTCTACGGCTCATCCTTCAGTCCGTTCACCGCAAGAGCTGACGGCAAGTTCATCTACGTGACCCTGAACTCAAGTCTTCCTCCGGGGCAGAGCTCGGAGGTCGGAGGAAGGGTCAAGGACTACAGCGGGAACACCACCGGTTTCAGCGTCGAGGTCTGGGGCCACAACGCCATGATTCCGCCTATAGTCATAAACGAGTTCACCACCAAGGGCACGGACAGGAGCCCTGACAGGACTGAGCTTCTGGTGAAGGGCAACGGGAACATCAACGGCATGGTCCTGTACTGCGGAATCCCCGATGACAGCGATGCCAGGATCGTATTCGGTGATGTAAGTGTGAAGGAAAATGACCTGATTGTGGTCTGGTGGACCGAAAAACTGCCAGACGATGTCCTGAATGAGGGACTTGGTGTAATAAATTCATGTGCTAACACTACTTCAGGACCTTCTTCTAACAATGGAACCCTTGTTTTGTGCGATACACCGTCTCTTGGGGCCGGAATCATCGATGCTGTGGTCTATTCAAACTTCAGTGCAAGCCATGAAGGCTTCGGCACCAGGGGTGCAAAGGAGAGGGCGCAGTGGGTGATCGATGCAGGTTTCTGGGAGGGCGATGCCATAGACAGCACCACATCCACCGCCACCAGGTCAATGAGCCGTGTTCTGGGAAGTTCCGACACCAACCGTTGCAAGGACTGGTATGTGACCGTCACAGGAGGCTCCACCTTCGGCCTTCCAAATGTTTCGGAAGCCTACTGATTTGGAGTCTGTTTTTGTTGAACTGTTCCCACCGTCTCAATATAATGAGGTTAAGGCGGCAGTCTTAAGG
>DMOO01000204.1 GCA_003456855.1 Sphaerochaeta sp. | reverse complement strand
GTAGTTCACTGAGGCAATGGAGAGCGATGCCACCAGGACCTGGTCTATGGAGACTCTGATTTCCCTTATGAAGGCGATTTGCCTGTCCATGTAGGAACCGCTTGCAGTGATCAATGGCACATTCAGGTCGGCACCCTTGAAATCAAAGCCCTTGCCCACCTCCGCTGTAGCATTGATGTTCTTTGAGGATGCAATGAAATCGTTGTAATTCACATACAGATTAAGGTTCTTCAAAGTGACCTTGAAACCAAGATCCTCAAGAGGATTTGACTTGGCAGGTTTCTCTTCAAGAGCTATCTCTGCTACTGGCTCCTCGGCTGGAGTCTCAACACCTGATTCCTCAGGAACTGAATTATTCTGTCTATTGATTATGTCCAGAATTGCATTGACGGTCTCGTCTGTGGCATATAAGTTCACATCAGATACAGTAAGGTCGATATCATAACCGCTTTTGCCGAAAGCAAGGCGGATAAGGTCCCAAAGCGTGAGAGAGACGTTCATTTCCTCAACCTCAGCTATGGTGTTTCCTTTAGCTGACACTTTCAAACCATTCACCTGAAGTGATTTCATCAGCGTACCGTTCATCCCATCCATCGTGATGTCTACCCCGAGGTCTCCGCTTGGAATGAAGGACTGCACAAGGGTCTGAACCTTGTCCATTCCATAGGTGGACAACCTGAACTGGACAATCACAACCAGGATTGCCAGGACTAGGACAATTGAGACGATTACTGATGAAACGGTCCTGCGGAATTTCATTCTTAACAAGTATAACAATCTGATGGCATTTAAGTAACCGTTGTTGATTGAAAAAAAGTGCTATTTAAGTGTATTCTAAAGGGGCCAAGGAGTGCGTATGAAAGATGTATTGAAGAACTTCTGGGTTCTTGAAGGTCTTGACGGAGCTGGAACGACAACTCAGCTGAAGAATCTTGAACGATACATGCAAGAGAAAGGCCGCCCGGTCTTCCGCACCGCAGAGCCTACCATCTACGAGACCGGTAAGTTCATACGCCGTGTACTCTCCGGAGAGGTCAAGGTGCCGCAGTCTACAGTTGCCTACCTCTTTGCCGCAGACCGCGACAATCATCTTGAGAATCCCTTATATGGCATCAAATCCCACATCGCCAAAGGCGAGACAGTAATCTCAGACCGTTATTTCTTCTCTTCCCTTGCCTATCAGAGCATCGGATTCGACTATAGCATCATCGAGCAGCTCAACAGCCGCTTCCCATTCCCGGAATATGTCCTCTATGTGGACACCCCAGTGCAGGACTGCATCAACCGCATCGACTCAAGAGGCAATGACAAGGAGATCTACGAGAAACTGGACTACCAGCTCAAGGTCCATGACAACTACGAGAAGATATTCTCAAAGCTTCCTGATGGCTGCCATCTTATTCGTGTAGACGGCACCCTTACCCGTGAGGAGATCTTCGATTTCCTGGTCAAGGAACTGGGAATCTGATTTTGTTGCCGTTTGTTGCAAAAAATCAAACTTTTTATTGCGCCCTCTTTTTACCCCATGATAAAATCATAACATTGAAAACAAATACATTATACAAATAGGGAGATGTTAAAAAGTGCAGAATAATTGCGCAATCGAACTGAGGAACATCAGAAAGACCTTCGGGTCGGTTGTCGCCAATGACGAGATCAACCTGCAGATAAACAAGGGAGAAATCCTTTGCCTGTTGGGAGAGAACGGAAGCGGCAAGACAACACTGATGAACATGCTCTCAGGTATCTATCAGCCTGACAGCGGTGAGATCTTCAAAGACGGCCAGCAGGTGGCCATAAGATCCCCGAAGGATGCCTACGCACTCGGAATCGGAATGATCCACCAGCATTATCACCTGGTAGACGTCTTCACCGCAGCCCAGAACATCATCCTAGGACTTGATAACGAGAAGATGGACCTAGGTGCCGTCAACGACAAGGTCAAGGAGATCTGTGACAGGTATGGCTTCAATGTGGACCCCAAGAAGAAGATCTATGACATGTCCGTCTCACAGAAGCAGACCATCGAGATTGTAAAGGTCCTGTATCGGGGAGCTGAGATCCTTATCCTTGATGAGCCTACTGCAGTCCTGACACCTCAGGAGACCGACAAGCTCTTTGCCGTTCTCCGCAACATGAAGAAGGATAACAAGGCCATCATCCTGATCACTCATAAGCTTGCAGAGGTCCTTGCAGTATCAGATAAGGTCGCAATCCTCAGGAAGGGTCGCTACATCGGAACTGTCAAGACAAGCCAGGCCACTGCCCAGTCCCTGACGGACATGATGGTCGGCCATGCAGTAACGCTAAACATCGACCGCCCTATCTATGACAACGTCAAGGACAAGCTTGAGATCTCAGGTCTCACCGTCGTCGACAACGAAGGCATCAAGAAGCTTGACGATGTGACCTTCACCGCCAGGACCGGAGAGATCCTCGGCGTTGCAGGCATCGCCGGTTCTGGTCAGAGAGAGCTCCTTGAGTCAATCACAGGCCTCTACCCCATTGCCGGAGGCTCGATCAAGTTCATTGAGGAAGACGGTAGCAAGACTGAGCTTGTTGGAAAGACCCCGATGCAGATCCGCCAGGCAGGTGTTGGCATGGGCTTCGTCCCTGAGGACAGACTTGGAATGGGACTTGTAGGCAGCATGGGAATGACAAACAACATGATGCTCCGCTCCTGGAGAACCGGAAAGAGCATCTTCTTCAACAAGAAGAGCCCTCAGGCCCTTGCAAACAAGGTCTGGGAGGACCTTGAGGTCGTCACACCATCCACCGAATTCCCTGTAAGAAGAATGTCAGGTGGAAACATCCAGAAAGTCCTTGTTGGACGTGAAATTGCATCGCACCCACCTGTGCTGCTCACAGCCTATGCCGTACGTGGTCTGGACATAAACACCTCCTACGCCATCTACAACCTGCTCACCGAGCAGAAGATGAACGGTGCGGCAGTCATGTATGTCGGTGAGGAGCTTGACGTTCTTCTGGAGCTCTGTGACAGGATCCTGGTCCTCTGTGGCGGAAAGGTCAGCGGCATTGTCGATGCCAGAACGGCCACCAAGGAGCAGATAGGACTTCTGATGACATCAGTCGGAGGCAAGGAGGAAGCACATGAGTGAAGCTACAAAGACCCCTCTGATCAGACTTGCCAAACGTGAGGCCATGGACCCGAAGAAGGTCTGGGCCATTAGAATAGGCTCAATCGTATTCGCATTCATCCTCGGAATGATCCCGATCCTCATGGCAGGCCAGAACCCGTTCCAGAGCTATGGAATCATCATAAGCGGTGCCCTCTCAAAGCCTGGCTACATCAGACAGACAGTCAAGAGAGCCATACCGCTTCTTGGTGTCGCCCTCGCCATTGCCCCTTGTTTTAAGATGAAGTTCTGGAACATCGGAGCCGAAGGCCAGATCACAATGGGAGCCATCTTCTCTTCTGCAATAGCAATCTACATGCAGAAGTTCATGCCTCGCTTCCCTCTTCTGGTCCTGATGATGCTGGCAGGAGCCATCGGTGGTGCCATCTGGGCCTTCATCCCTGGTTTCTTCAAGGCAAAGTACAACACCAACGAGACTTTGTTCACCTTGATGATGAACTACATAGCCATCGGAATTGTCAAATGGCTCCAGGGCGGTCCATGGGAAGGAAGACCTGGAACACAGATCATCCCGATGTTCGGCAACAATGCAAGACTTCCAAACGTCTTCGGCATATACTGTGGATGGATAATCGTCCTTATCCTTGTTGTAATTGTTCACATCTACATGAATTACACAAAGCACGGCTACGAGGTTGCAGTCATAGGAGACTCCGAGAACACAGCCAGATACGCCGGAATGAACGTCGGCTGGATCATGATGAGAACCATGCTCCTTTCCGGGACAATCTGCGGTATCGTCGGTTGGATGCTGGTCTCCGGTGCAAACGGAACCCTCAACTCAGACGTCGCAGGCGGTGTCGGATTCACAGCTATCACCGTTGCCTGGCTCAGCCAGCTGAACAGCTTTGCGATGATCATCATCGCCGCGATCCTGGCCATAATCGGCA
>DMOO01000044.1 GCA_003456855.1 Sphaerochaeta sp. | reverse complement strand
ATCGAGAGCTGCTGCCTCTGAACTCCAGAGACGGTTTGCGAATGTGTTGGCATTGTCCTCGTTTGACATGAAGGACAGGAACTCCATGATGGCATCCATCTTTCCTGCATCCTCAGCTGACTTGAGAACGTAGACATATCTGTTGACAGAGCCTGATGATGGGACAACATAGTCTCCGTCAGCATTTGGAAGTGTGTTTGCCGGCCAGAGCATGAAGCCGTCTGTCAGACCGAACTGTGTGTAATCGGTTGTGTCGGTTCCGTTGTAAAGCATGAAGGCGACCTTTCCGTTTGCACGTGCCTGGTTGAACTTTGTCTCGTCGACATCAAGAGCGAAATCGGCTGGGATGATTCCATCAAGATAGAACTGGTTCAGCTGCTTGAAGCCTTCCTTTGCACCAGGTCTGAGACAGTTGGTGAATGATGGCTCATAGATGAAGTTCGTTCTCTCATCAGCTCTGCTGGTGTAGGAAAGGACAAACTGGAAGAAGCATGCATCTGTGATCTTTCCGCTGAATGCGTAAGGGATCATGTCAGGATATTTCTCCTTGACTGCATACAGGAACTTGATCAGCTCCTCTCTTGTGTCAGGCATCTCCATTCCGAGAGCTTCGACAAGGTCCTTTCTGATGTACTGCTCATGACCTCTCACGAAGTAACCTGGCATTCCTGGAAGGGCATAGAGTCCACCATCAATTGAACACATGTTGATTGGTGTTCCCTTGATCAGCTCCTGGTACTCCGGATCAAGTCTGTCGAGATAAGGTGTGAAGTCCACAAGACCTCCCTGTGAACCGTACTGCATGACTCTCTCACGACCGTTTGTGACGATTACGTCTGGAGCGGTTCCAGCTGCGATCATCGTCTCGATTGTTGCATCTGCTCCGCTTCTTGGAACGCCGACGAATGTGAGATGGACACCCTTCGGAGCCAACTGCTCATTGAGCCATCTGGTATCATTGTTGTCTAATGTGGAGCCGTTAGCGATTGTAGCGCCTCTCTCATAGACCATGACGGTGACATCTGTCATCTCTTTTGATGCAGAGCCTTCTACTGCTGCCTGTGCGAAGATCGCTGACATTGCAACGATCAGGATGCAGAAAATAGCAATTCCTTTCTTCATGTTCTCTCTCCGGTTACACCGGACCTCCTAGTTTATTTCCAATACCGGCTTGAGCAGTGTGTATTCCACCTTGCCGTACACCGGGTCTTGAATCAAAAGTTTGTCGTTCTGCTGCTCCAGAGTGCAGCCTCTCATCTTTTCAATGAAGGAATCGAATTCCATGGTGTCATCGATTCTCACGTACCATGTGTTTGTAAGTCCTGGGGACCTGAGCTCGTACTTTGCAAGTGATCTTGTCTCAGGAACCTGGAGACCGTTGTCTGCGTGTATGTACACATTGACCTTGCCGCGTCTCAGGAACAGGTCCTTGCCCTCCAGAATCTGCCTGTCGAAGCTGTCTCTGAAGCAGATCAGATGGGTGAAGTTGACCTCGGCCGTGTCAGGGAAGCGGTAGGAGATCACCGCGCTTGACTTGTACTGGCAGACATGCGGGGTGAAGGCGTTTCCGGAGAAGTAGCCTGGTCTTCTCTCTCCAAGGACCTTGGACTCTCCCGGGTGGTTGATCCAGAACCTTCCGTCCTCGTCGCCGACCATTGCATCGAACAGGTGCTCCTGGTCACCGGGCTTGCCCTCAAGCGTTGAGCTTGATGAGCCTATGAAGTAGTCCTTTGTCTTGACTATGGTGATCCTGATCTGGTCATGGCCCTGGACGAAATGCTCCTCCATTGTCCGGCCTTCCTTAAGCAGGGCCTTGTCCTCAAGCTCCTTCGGACATTCATAGTCTGAAAGGGCGTAGAGGGTAGGCTTGTAGGCCAGAGGGGCAAACGGTGTCCCCCAGGCGAAGTAGGAGAAAGAATTCGCCTGGAGATCTGTCGGCGACAGGACATCGTTTATATAGGCTCTGCCATTGGCTCCAAGGAGCATGCCCTTGTGGCACTGCATCGCATAGAAGCCGAATGTCATATCCATGGCCTTTCTGCAGAGTTCGTTGATCTCTTCGTTTTGGGAGAACTTCATCAAGGTCATGTAGCCCAGCATATCCACAGGGAGGTAATTTACGGAGCACCACTCTGTGTAGCCGTATTTCAAGACAACACCGAACCAGTCACGAAGCATCCTGATGCCGTGCTCCATGTGCTCTCTGCCAGTCATTCCGCTGTTGCTGAAGACTGCATCAGGGAAGAGTCGGCCGGCGATGTACTCGCAGGCATGCAGGGACAGGGCATGGTTCTCCGAGAAGAACCACATGACATCGTTGCCTTGCTCTGTGAACCAGTAGCGGTAGTTGAGCATGCAGGACTCGAAGGTCTCAAGAAGCTCCTTCGGCAGGATATCCTGGCCAAGGCAGTACATCCAGATGATCTCGGTGAGTCTGAAGTCAGACGTGTCTCCACGTCTCTGGATCATCTCGATGGAGTTCTGCACAGGGCGTTTGCAATGCTCGTATAGATTAATTCCCCTTGTGAGGCCTGCAATGAACAGGGCAGGGGATGGTTTGTTCTGTTTGAGAAGGGCATCTATGTAGGCTTCCTTCCTCTGCTTCTCTGTGGAGGCGATGTCTTCCATTGGAGCCTGCTTTGCAAAGCGGTAGAAGCCCTTGCTGAAGCTTGCACCCTGGAAATCAACAGAGGCCTTTATCACATGGCCGCTGAAGCTGTCATCCAAGGTGAATGAGGACAGGCCCTTCTTCAATGGAACCTTCTGGCCCGAGATGTCAACCTCAAGAGGAAGCTCAAGTGCCTTGCAGGTGAACTGCAGCTTGCCTTCCTCCTGAACCATGTCCAGGCTGTCCAGGAAGTCATGTATGCCGGAGAGGGCGGTCTCGTCGATGTCCACAGGGATTGATGTGACAAGCTTGTCTTCAGTCTTGTTGCAAAGGCCGAAGCGCACCATGGTGTTGCGCTCGCCAAGCTCGTTGAGACCTACGACGAACTCGTTCATTCCCTTGTCCAGATTGATTGACACATCCTTCACCGTGTCGTGGTTCACGGCCTCTGAGAGGACCCTGAAGGCCTCCTTGCCGTTGACCCATGCGATTATGCTTCCGTTGCATCTCAGCGACAGGGTCACGGTCTTCTGCTCATCGCTCTCGATATAGAGCTTGGAGTAGACTGTTATCTCCGTCGGATAGAACCAGAAGCCTGAGAAGTCCATCATGGTGGTCCCGTCGGGGAGCCTGATGTTGTCGAAGGCAACTGATGTCGGGTATGAACTGCCGAAGAATCTTCCGCGATCAAGGAACTGCTCCTTGATCTGGGAGACCTGGTAGTTGTTGTACAGGTCCCTCATCGCGGTGACTCCGGTTCTGTATTTCTCCATGTGGAGTTCGACCATCGGGGCGTGGAAAGGCTCCTCGAAAAGCTTCGAGGTCAACCAGGAGGTTAGATACTGGCCCTTTCCGACGATGGTTCTCATTCCTTGACACCTCCGATCATGACACCTTCTCTGAAGTACTTCTGAACGAACGGGTAGAGTATCAGAACAGGGATCATTGTGAAGACGATACATGCAGCCTTGAAGTTCTCTGCTATGATCTCCCTTGTGACTTCGTCCTTCTCGTCATATGGGATGTTGATGGTGTCCATCATGAGCTTGAGCTTGTACTGCAACGTGTAGAACTTCGGGTTCTGCACGTAGAGGATGATGTCGCTGACGCTGTTCCATCTGCTTACTGCGTAGAACAGTGAAAGCGTGAGGATTGCAGCCTTGGAAAGAGGTATGGCAACCAGTCTCAGCGTCTGCATCTCCGAGCATCCGTCAATGTGCGCTGCGTCGAACAGGCTTGGGTTGATGCTCATGAAGAAGGATCTGAGGATTATCAGGTTGAATGCAGTGATTGCACCAGGCAGGACCAGAACCCAGAAGGTGTTGATCAGATGCAGCTGCTTGACCAACAGGTAGTTCGGGATCATTCCGGCGCTGAAGTACATTGTGATTGTGATCATCAGCATTATTGCCTTTCCACCTGGAAGGTCCTTCTTTGAAAGCGGGTAGGCCGCCAGGATGGTCAGAAGCATGGATACTATTGTCTTTACTATCATAAGGATGGTCGAGAAGAGCAGGGACCTTATCATTGACTTGTCCTTGAAGACCATCTTGTAGGCTGCGGTGGAGAAGTCAACCGGAACAAGTCCGACCTTGCCCATTGCGATTGCGTCCCTGCCGCTGAACGATGTCGCGATGATGTTCAGGATAGGCAGCAGAACAGCAAGGATGATGAGGATGAAGAAGATCGTGAGGATTATCTGGAACGGGCTGAATTTCTTGTCATATACGTTTGCCATCAGAACAGACCCTCCTCTCCTAGTTTCTTGGCTATCTTGTTGACCGAGAGGACCATGACAAGGGCTACAACCGACTGGAAGAGACCGACGGCTGTTGCGAAGTCATAGCGTCCTGCCTGAAGTCCAAGACGATAGGTGTACAGGCTTATGACGTCCGAGGCCTCCTCGACCAGGACGTTTCTCATGAAGTAAGGCTTCTCGAAGCCGATCGAGAAGATCCTTCCTGTGTTCATGATCAGGATTGTCACGATGGTCGGACGGATCTGGGGCAGGGTGACATGCCAGATTCTCTTGAAGCGCCCGGCTCCATCGATGTATGCAGCATCGTACAATTCCTTGTTTATTCCGCCTATTGCTGCCAAATAGACTATCATTCCATATCCTGTGCCTTCCCAGATGCTTGCAATCCAGTAGGTGATTCTCCATCCGTTGTTCTTTGTCAGGAACGGAATCGGATTGCAGTGGAAGATCGAGGTCACAACGTTGTTGATGACGCCGGTCGGTGCGAACACCTGGTAGAATATGCTTGCGATGATGACTGTGGACAGGAAGTGCGGAAGGTATGTCACCTGCTCGACCAGCTTGCTCAGCTTCTCGCTCACAAGCTCATTCAGCAGAATGGCTATGATGATCGGCACAGGCCATGTGAAGACCAGATCTCCTATGGTCAGGATCAGGGTGTTCTTCAAAGCCTTGAAGAATCCAGGGGTGGAGAAGAGCTCCTTGAAGTACTTCAGTCCGACCCATTGGCTTCCCTTCAGGCCCTTGAAGATGTTGTAGTCCTTGAATGCTGCGGCGATTCCGTACATCGGGCCATACTTGAAAACCACGAAGTATGCCACCGGCAGGATCAGCATCATGTAGAGTGGTATATATCGTTTCATGCTGGAGCGTTTAAGCTTTGTCTTCTCTTTCATCTCCCGCCTTCCTTCAGGGCCTCGTCGCCCTCGATGATTGCGATCATTGTCAGTCCCTGACCATACTGCATCGGTCTGATAGGGATGTTCCTGTAATGGTCAAGGTCGTGGCCCACGTTTGTCCCGTAGGACACGTGCTGGACTGTTCCGTTCTCATCTATCTCGTTGTAGAGTGCGTCCAGACCCTTCCTTGCTGATTCCAGGCAGTCCTTGGAGATGTATCCCATTCGCACTGCCTTGAAGATTCCGGCGCAGAAGCCGGCTGTTGCGGAGGACTCCAGATAGCTTGTCGGGTCTGTTATGAGTGTGTGCCAGAGGCCGCAGGGGTCCTGGTTCTCGATCAGGCTCTGTATCTGTCTCTCCAGGGCGTTGATCAGCATTCTCTTGATCGGCTCGCATGGCTGCACAATGTCAATGAACTCAGGGATGAAGACCGTTATCCAGCAGTTTCCTCTTCCCCAGAGGGCATCTGCGTAGTTGTCTCTGTTGTCGAAGCTCCAGGCGTGGTACCAGAGGCCTGTCTTGGTGTCGATCAGATATTTCATGTGGAGCAGGACCTGATAGGTTGCCTCATCGACCCAGTCTTGCCTTCCGAAGACCTTTCCGGCCTTAGCCAGGAAGAGGCAGGTCATGAACAGTGTGTCATCCCAGAGGTCTCCATGGTTGTCGAGCTCTGCATGCTTGTGCTGGATTCCACCTTCCGGGGTTCGTGGCATCTCCGTCATGATCCAGTTGGCCAGATCCAGCATTATCTTCTTCCAAACGGCGCTGTTTACTTTCTCATACAGGAAGGCCATGGTCAGAAATGGGGCAACGGTGTTGACGTTCCTTGGCGGCAGGCCGATGCGTATGCGTGAGTCATACCAGGAGCAGAGGAAGGACAGAAGTTCCGGGTTGTTGGTGAATGTGTATTGCTTCCAGGTCCCGAAAAGACCGATTCCATGAGGCCAGTCCCAGGCTGCAAGGCTCTGTGCGTCCTTGTCATCCCAGCCCAGACGATGCAGATTCTCTATATAGGAGTCATCCACATAGAAAAGAGAGTCTCTGAGCTTGCTGAGCAGCTTTTCAGCTTTTTCCTTCTGATTCATGAATTCTTCTCCTAGTTTTTTATCACGTGTTAACACAATTTATTCTCAATCCAGTTTTTCCGTTTGTCAAGATAAAATTCTTTTTTATTTGCACGGCATGCAATTGTGTCAAAATAAAATATATATAGAATAAAGGAAGACGTTTTATAAAACCCAGACTTGCTTTTTATATTAACAGGTGTTAAAGTGTTAGCAGTACCACGTGCAAAGAGGAGGAGCAGACTTATGTCTTGCTGAATTGCCCTGGGAACAAGAAGGAAGGCTTCATTATGAAACGAACCATTTTCCTGCAAGACCCCAACGCCGTCTGGCTCAAGGGTAATCTCCACAGCCACACAACCAATTCAGATGGATCCCTCACGCCTGAGGAGATGAAGGAGGCCTACGTCCACCACGGCTACGACTTCCTGGCTGTGACCGACCACGACATCTACACCGACACAAGGCACATGACGGATGAGAACTTCACCATGATCCAGGGCTTCGAGCAGTACTCGAACTCCTCGGAGACGGACAAGGACATCCACATCCAGTACCTCTGGGCCGATGAGGTCGAGGGGATAAAGGACAGGGATGTCCTGCATCTGAAGGAGAGGACCGGAAAGTGCGGCATGGAGTTCGCCTATGAGATGAAGAGAAAAGGCGTGTTCGTCCAGCTGAACCATCCACACTGGTCAATGGCCAACGTGGGTGACTTCGGAGCGGAGACCCCGTTCGAGGCGATAGAGATCATGAACTACGATGCTGACTGGCTGGAGAACATGGGTAAGGGAGTCGTCTTCTGGTCCGAGATGCTCTTCAGGGGCGACAGGCTCTGGGGAACCGGAAGCGATGACAACCACAACCACGCACCACTGGATTCAATGTACAGCGACTCCTTCGGCGGTTTCACCGTGGTGAAGGCCAGAGACAAAAGCCCGCAGGCCATCATGGAGGCTCTGCACACAGGCAGCTTCTACACCTCGGAAGGTCCTGAGATCTACGATTTCTACATAGAGGATGACATGGTGCACATAAAGTGCTCACCATGCGAGAAGATATACATCTGCTGCAAATGGAGACCCTACCAGAGAATCTTCGGCCGCCATGTGACAGAGTTCCATACAAAGCTCAGGGGCCCTGAGACCTTCATCCGCTGCGAGTGCATGGACGCCCGCGGCAGAACCGCATGGTCAAACCCGATCTGGCTGGACAAGGAGTGAGAGAATGAACATTCAGTGCATACACGAATATGATCTTGGAATGAAGCTGGGACAGTGCAGATCCGTCCCTGTGGCACTTGGGAAGGGCAAGGAGCCTGGAGTTCTCTTCGTCTATTCCTCCCAGGGCAACATCGACCCATGGCCGGAGCTCTTCGACTATCCCACGGACACCTTGAAGATGGCCCTGTACACAGAGAGTGGAAAGAGACTCTGGATGCGCGATCTTGGAACAGGTGAGATCCCTGGTGTCTGGTACGTGCCTTTCATCTCCTTTGACCTGGACCAGGACGGGGTGGATGAGATCTGGTTCCTGAACAACCTGAACCCCCATCTCCCGTTCAGTCTGAACGCAAGGTTCCTTGAGAGGATCAACCCTCTTACAGGAGAGACAACGGGTCAGTGGAAGTGGCCTGACAACACGATTGACGACACGATGTCACATTCCTATCGCTTCTACATCACAGGCGGCTACGCCCACGATGTTCCGGTTCTGGTCTGCGCCCAGGGAACCTACCGCAACATGTACCTGCAGGGCCACAGCCTGAAGGATGGCGAGCTTGTGAAGCGCTGGGACATCCTGATCCCAGCAGATGACCAGGGTGCACGTGCAAGCCACCTCTGTCCGGTTCTGGACTTCGACAGGGACGGGGTGGATGAGCTCTTCTGGGGCGAGAGGCTGATAAGCCTTGAGGATGGCCATGAGCTGTTCTGCGCTGACAAGGGCAGGTATCTTGGACATTCGGACGTTGTCGTCCCGTTCGAGGACAAGGATGGGAAGAGGTTCATCTACACCATCCGCGAGGACTACGAGCAGGAGGGCGAGCCTAGGGTCGTCACCTTCGATGACCATGGAAACAGATACTGGACCGCAGTTCCATCCCACGGTCACATGCACAACGGCTGGCAGGCCATAATCGAGCCTGACTACAGAAGGATCAGCATGGCGATGAGAATCACCAGAAAGGTCATCAACCAAGCCATCGTGGATGTCGAGCCTGAGGATTTCCTCTTCGATGCCTTCACAGGAGAGGAGCTCCATGACGTATTCCCGTTCAAGGCCAGCGAGTTCATGCCTGTGGACTTCAACGGTGACGGCTACCATGAGTTCTACGCAGATGAGAGCAAGGGCAGGAACTACGGCCATGTCTTCGACGCCAAGGGCAACGACCTTGCATATCTTGGAAAGGGAAACACCGTCAGGGAAGGCAAGGTGATAGACCGTCCGGGTGAGCAGATCATGCTTTACTACGAGGATGAGGGCAAGGTGCGCATCTGGGGAGACCTCGATGCGAAAGAAAGCGATTTTGCAAAAAAGAGGTATGCAAAATCCTACCAATATGCTATGCAACATTTCATGGGAACTGGATATAATCACTACCACAGCCACATAAGCTGTGGCATGTAAGGGCATTGCACATGACGACAGAGGAACTAGCTAAACTGATTGGAGTATCAAGGGTCACCGTCTCCAAGGTGATCAACGGCGCCGGAGGAGTGTCTGAGAAGACTGCACAGAAGGTGCGCGAATACATCGAGAAGTACAACTTTGTACCCAACAGCGGTGCCAGAAGCCTTGTGGGGAAGCATGAGCAGATAATCGGTCTGTTCTCGGCATACTCCGAGTCGAACTCCGGAGCAGGTGAGAACATCACCAGCCACTTTGCCACAGAGATGATAAACCTTGTCGTCAGCGAGGCCCAGAAGAGGGGTTACAAGACCCTGGTCCAGCTTACAAAGGAAGAGAACGAGATCAGATCAATCGAGCACATCCTGGCAAGCCGAATGGTCAGCGGAGCCATTCTGCTCGGCTACGACACCGGAAACCAGGATGTCCTGGACCTTGCAGAACGCGACTATCCTCTGGTTCTTGTGAACCAGGAGAGGGACTCCTTCCGCCCGAACGTGGCTGTGGTGAACATGGATGACCAGGCCTCTGCCTTCTTCGCTATAGCCAAGCTTGTGCAGTACGGCCACAAGGACATCCTGTATCTTGGCTGCGGAAGACACAGACTTCCTGCAATGCACAGACACGAGGGCGTCTCATCTGCAAAGGTGAAGTTCCAGGAGAACATAGACAGACTCACCGAGATAGACTGCAACTTCGATGAGCAGCGCGCCTATGATGAGGTCTCGAGGATCTACAGCGGAGAGGGTGACAAGCCCACCGGGATCTTCGCAGCCAACGACATCATGGCAATCGGAGCCATGAACGCCCTGAAGGACCTTGGGTACTCGATTCCAAACGATGTATCGGTCATCGGTTTCGATGACATCTCCATCTCCCGCTATCTGACTCCCAAGCTTTCAACGATGCACTGCGACTTCAAGAAGATCGCAAGCGCCTGCGTCGATTCACTCATCTCGCTGATAGACGGCAAGGAGACCCAGAGGCGCAAGGAGATTCCGGTCGAATTCGTCGAGAGGGAGACCCTTGGCTATGCCAGACAGTAGAAGACTCATTGTAATCAGCATCGACGCCCTTACAGACGATGACATCAGAAGGGCCGGTGATACCCCGAACCTGAAATCCATAATGGACAGGGGTGCCTACATACCCAACATAAACGGCATATATCCGTCTCTGACCCATCCCTGCCATGCCACGATCATCACAGGCAGGACTCCGGGCGTCCATGGGATCATCTCCAACAAGGATTTCAGCAAGGCTGGAAATCCTTGGTTCAACAGTCTCAGTGATCTGAGGTGCAAATCCGTAATTGACTACCTGAAAAACGCGAAAATGACGGTCTCCTGCTGTCGCTGGCCGGTCACAGCCAACGATTTCACAAAAATTGACTATCTGATTCCTGAGATTACCAGTGAAAACTCAATCAAAGATGATATTCTAGGCTATTATACAGAAAACTCATCCCCAGAGCTCAGGAACATCATAAAAGAACGAATAAACATGCTGAACCTCAAGAAACAGCCTGAGGAGGACCTGTTCTCCACAGCCTGCGTATGCGAGATTCTCAAAAAGTACAAACCGGATGTCCTTTTCACACACCCTGCGTGCGTGGACACACTCAAGCACCACACGGGAGTAAAGAGCAAAGAGACTCTGGAGATGGTTCGCCTTGCCGACAGGATGGTCGGTGACATCATCCAGGCAACCAAGGAGGCCGGAACTTTCAATGACACTGTCTTTGTGGTTCTCAGTGACCACGGCCATAACGAGCTTGACCGCGAGATAGCCCTGAATGCTCTTTTCGCAAGAGACGGCATGGGCGGAAGGATCATCGCCAACGAATGCGGCCACAGCGCGCAGATATATATAAATGGAATATCAGAACGGGAAGCAGGGGAATACCTCAATGAAAAGACCAAGGACAGCAGCTCTGGAATGGAAAGGGTATTCACCAAGGAGGAGCTGAGAACCCGCTATGGCACCTTCGGGGATTTCAGCTTCATGGTCGAGAGCGATGACCACACCCAGTTCTCCAACGCAACAGGCTGTGAGATAGAGACGAGGCTTACCGTGGATGACCATCATGGCTACTCGACCCACGGCCACATGCCTGAGAAGTTCCCGAAGCCCATCTTCATGGCTGCAGGCCCGGATATAGCCCACAGAACCATAAACGAGGCCAGCATGCTCCAGGAGGCTCCGACCTTCCTCAAGATCATGGGAATAGAGGCCCCAGAACTCGAGAAACCATTGGAGATCTTCAGCTGATCTGCTTCCTCATCCAGTTCCTTACAGCCTCAAGAACAAGATCCAGATGGTTGTCGTAGCAGTGTGTGTCACCTTTGATTACTGAAAGGGTGGCATCTTTGTATTGCTTTGCTGCATCCATCGAGAACTGGATAGGGACGGCCTCGTCCTGATCTCCATGCACGATGAGAACCGGACCAGTGTATCGTTTGATTGCGGCATCAACGTCTATTGTCTGTGCAACACGCACATAGTTCCCGTTCAGTTCCATCCCATTGTGCTCAAGGAGGACTCTATCGGGGATCTCCTCGGGATTGAAGTGCATTCCAAGCAGGTCTCCCTTCCTTGCACCTTCAGGGATCATGATGGCCGGAGACAGTGGAATCAGACCCTTGATGCTCTCGTGCTTAAGAGCTGCTGCAAGCATCACTGTAAGGCCTCCCTGTGAATGGCCGCAGAGGTAGATGTCGGTGACGAAATGCAGGGATCTGGCGTAGTCTATCACTGCAATTGCATTGTTGATCCATTTATACAAGGTGTGGTTCTCGAACTTGCCGTCACTGTTTCCATGCCCGTACATGTCGACCCTCAAGGTTGCAAGACCCATCTGGTTGAAAAGGCCGGACACCGCGGTTATGTGCCTTTCCTCCATATGTCCCGTGAAGCCGTGGATGACTATTACCAGAGGGCATTTCCCCATGTTCCCTTTAGGCATGTCCAGTTTTGCATTCAATCTTATTCCATCATCAACGATCTGCATATCAAATCTCCCCTAAGATCCATTGTTACTCTCTATGATAACAGAAAAGCATCAATGTGATTGATGTTTTTACAACCAGAGGTTTTAGAACAGCATTATGCTTGCTATTCCGAAGTAGATCAGAAGCGATATTGCGTCCACGGCAGTTGTGATGAACGGACTTGCCATGACCGCAGGGTCGAAGCCGAGCTTCTTCGCTATGATAGGCAGACTGCATCCGACTATCTTTGCAACCATGACGGTGAGCAGGATTGTGCAGCTCACCACCAGGGCGACATAGACCGTCACCGATGCATTTCCGAACATGAGACCATCAACCAGCATGACCTTCCCGAAGCACACAGCTGCAAGCGTAAGGCCGCAGAACAGTGCGGTGAGAAGTTCCTTCAGAATCACTCTGGGC
>DMOO01000065.1 GCA_003456855.1 Sphaerochaeta sp. | reverse complement strand
GACTGCGGAGAACGCCAAGAAGGAGCTTTCAGCCAATGAGGTCGTGACGATATCACTGCCTTACCTTGCACAGAAGGCGGGAAACACAGTCAACTTCGAGTGCACACTAACCAGAGCGAAGTTCGACGAGCTCACAGGGTCCCTTGTGGAGAGGACCGCAATCCCTGTTCAGAATGCTTTGACAGATGCTGGTATAGCAGCCTCGGAGCTCAGCAAGGTCCTGCTTGTCGGAGGTTCCACCAGAATCCCTGCAGTCCAGGCCAAGGTCAAGGAGCTTACGGGAATAGAGCCGTCCAAGACGATTAACCCTGACGAGTGCGTTGCCCAGGGTGCAGCCATCCAGGGAGAGACCCTCAGCGGCAATGCCCTTGAGATCTCCGGTGGTCAGGGGATCCTCCTTCTTGATGTCACCCCGCTCAGCCTCTCGATTGAGACTGTAGGTGGTGTCGCAACAAAACTTGTGGACAGGAACACAACCCTTCCGATCCATTACTCGAAGATATTCACAACAGCTGCCCCATATCAGAGGAACGTTGAGATCCACGTCCTTCAAGGAGAGCGTCCGATGGCCCGAGACAACAAAACCATCGGAAAATTCAAGCTGAATGGAATAAAATCGGCACCTGCCGGCGTTCCTCAGATTGAGGTCACATTTGACATAGACGCCAATGGAATCCTCACCGTCTCAGCCATGGACCTGGATACCAGGAAGAGCCAGTCCATCACAATCACAGAGAACGGGAAGATGTCTGAGGAGGAGATCCAGAGAGCTATCCATGACGCAGAGATGAACAGCACCATGGACCAGACCCATCGCGATGCCTTCGCTGCCGTCAACGAGGCCGGAGCCCTTGTCTACAAGGTCGAGGCTGCCCTTGCTAAGGTCTCCAAGAGACTGGACAAGGAAGAGAAGAAGAGAGTCCGCGAGGACTGTTCAGCCCTGAACAGGCTGATCTCCAGAACCAAGCCTGAGAAGATGACCGATGCCGATGTCAATGCAATCAGGGATGCCAAGCAGAGACTGGAGTCCTCAAGCTCAAACGTCTGCTTCCTTGCCTCCCAGCCTGATGAGGAGCCCAAGAAGAAGCATTGGGGGAGAAAGTAATGAAGTTCTTTGACAACATGAAATACAGAATGCAGCAGTGGTCCTATGGCCGCTATGGCTTCGACGAGCTGTCAAGGTTCCTCTACATCGTGGGCTTTGTCCTCATACTCCTGTCATTCATCCCGCATTGCGGTTTCCTGATCCTCCTTTCGTTTGCGCTGTTCATATACGTGACTTTCCGCTCCTTCTCAAGGAACACTGCAAAGAGAAAACGTGAGAACGACTGGTATCTCAGAAAGACCTCTCCAATCAGGGAAAGCAGAGAGAGAAGCAGACAGCTCAAAGAGGAGCGCAAGTTCTACGACATCTTCAAATGCAGGAAATGCGGAAACCTCAACAGGGTGCCTAGAGGGAAGGGGAAGATAAGGGTCACCTGCCCGAAGTGCGGTGAGCAGACAATAAGGAAGACGTGATCACCTGACCTCGTAGATGGACTTGGAGTTCAGGATCTCCTGGATCTCGTGATAAGGGAGCTCCCTGCCCTCTTTCCAGAGCTTCTTCCTCAGGTTCTTGTACTTGTACATCATGGAATCGGCAGCCTCGATTGCATCGATCAGGCTTTCCTTCTCTGGATAGAAGATTGCAAATCCGGTTGAGATGAACGGAAGCCTCGGCATGTCCTGCCGGCCCTTCTCCATGTTTGAATGGAGCTTCTCAATAAGGAGCTCCGGATTTCCGACCTCACCCTTTATGATGACGCAGAACTCATCTCCACCTGTCCTGTAGCATCTTGCCCTTCTGTCAAAGCTTTCTCTGATTATCCTGGCGACAGTCTGCAGAACCTCATCGCCAAACAGATGACCATAGGTGTCGTTGCACTGCTTGAAGTAATCTATGTCTATGTTGATTATCGTAACAACACTGTCCAGATTGGTTATCCTTGTGTCATAGGTGTGCCTGTTAAGAAGCCTTGTCAGACTATCGGAACTCTGCAGGACATCCTCATATGTGTTATAGAGGAACAGCACAGCGATTGTTATGGTTATGTAGTCAACCCTGATGGAACTGTCTACGATCTGCAGAGTCAGTCCGAACACCATGAAGGCCATTATCATGCCGATAAGCCAGGTGCTTGTGCTCTGGAATGTCCTCATTGTGCTCATAGTGGCGAACAGCAGCAGCAGACTGACAAGGAAATAGGATACCATGTATAGGAAATAGAGCTTCTCATGGTGGTATACATTCTCCGCGTCCACAGAGAATATGAATCCCATGAAGGATGACAGCACTATCAGAACGGCGTTGACGATTACCACAACCACCATGAAGAGCAGTATCCTCCTGCTTTTCGAGATGGTCGGCAAGATGGCTATAGGAATGGCCGGGGCGACAATCAGGTCAATGGATTTGACAATGATATGGAGCCAGACCATTGAGCTGTACACCTGAAGGTACATTGCACCCCACTCTGCCAGGGCTCCTGTCGCAATCAGGATATAACTGATGATGAAGCGCCATTTCCTGGACCTTGGAAGGATGGCGTTGTTTCCTGCAAGCAGGCTCATGACAAACAAAGCAGAGACTGTTACAGCTAGCACGCCTGTGTAGAAATTCGTCATCAAACCCTTCAAAACTCCTTAGTCAAACGGATTATAACACATAAGAAGCGGTCGGTGTATACCCCAACCGCTTCCAAAGAAAACTTTTATTCATGCAAGTTTTACTCGCTTGCACTTGCACTTACAGTGACTGTTGTGTTGCCAGAGACTTCCTGGCTGCACCCTACTGCTGCGAACAGAACTGTAGCCATAATCAGGATTATTGCAGTAATCACTATTACGATGACGGATTTCTTGTCCATGTTCTCTGTCTCCTTCACAAACCAGATGCCCTGTTTTAACAGATTGTTACGAGGGAGACTTCAACTTCACATTCTCTTCATATACACCACACATTTCTTCACAAAAGGCGAAAAAAAGAGCGCCGCATGAGCGACGCCCTTGAGTGAAAGCCTGTTGCTATCAGTCGATGTATGCTGATGGTGCAGGCTCGACACCCTTCTTCCACTCGATTGCATTGACGAGGAAGAAGACGATGACGCTGACGAGACATCCGAAGACGACCGGCATCAGATACTTGGTGATTGCAACTCCATTGGTGGAGAGGATCTGCCAGAAGATGAAGCCGACTG
>DMOO01000156.1 GCA_003456855.1 Sphaerochaeta sp. | reverse complement strand
GTTGCAAGGCTCTGGGTCTCACCTCTTGTGAAGAGTGCGCTGCCGTGTGTACTTGCAAGAAGACCGACTTCACAGGTGATAGGTCTGATCTCTGTGACCTTTCTTCCGTCAACTCTCTTTCCGTCGTTGAGGATTGAGGCTCTGAGGATCTCGTAGGCGAGGTCGTCGAACAGCTTTGCAATCTGCTCCTTTCCGTCCTCGTGCTCGGCGATGACATCTGCGAACTTCTCGGCTGTCTCCTTCTGGACCTGCTTGAGAGCCTCGTGACGACCTTCCTTGGATGAACCGAAGGATGCCTTCTCCACGAGAGGATGTGCATACTCACGGATAGGATCGAGCCATGTCAGGTCCTCGTTGATCTCGAGAACGGGGAGCTTCTCCTTTCCTGCGATCTCCCTGAGCTCAAGCTGAGCCTCACAGAGTCTTGTGATGACCGGCTGTGCAGCTGCGATGGCGTCTAGCATGTTCTGCTCTGAGACCTCGTGGGCTCCGCCCTCGACCATTGTGATACCCTCACGGGTTCCGGCGACGACGATGTCAAGGTCTGACTCCTCGATCTGGCTGAAAGTCGGGTTGATGACATACTCCCCGTTGACAAGTGCAACACGGACACCTGCGATAGGGCCGTTGAACGGGATGTCTGAAATTGTGACAGCAGCGCTGGCTGCGTTGATTGCGATGATATCTGGTGTGTTGATCTGGTCAGATGAGACGACTGTCGGGACAATCTGGATCTCACGGCTGAAAGCCTTCTCGAACAGAGGACGCATTGGACGGTCGATGAGACGGCTGACAAGAATCTCCTTGTCCTTTGGCTTGGCTTCCCTCTTCAGGAATCCTCCAGGGATCTTTCCGGCGGCATAGTACTTCTCGTTGTACTCGACTGAAACTGGCACATAATCAAGCGGTTCGGATGGAGCCTCTCCGCAGCAAACTGTGGCGATGACGGCGGAGCCTGCATAATGGGCATAGACAGCACCATTTGCCTGCTTGGCGATCTTACCTGTCTCGAACACGAGATAGTCGTCACCGATCTTAACTGAAACTTTCTTTACTTCTGACATTAAATTTTCCTTTTTCTTTCTTTTCTACTTCTTTGTTGTTTCTTTGTTTCAACTTGTTTTGTGCAAAGAAGTTCCATGCCGCCGGTCTTTCTTTGCAACAAAAACTGTGAAACGGGTGCATAGACGCATTAAAGGCTCCGGTTTCCCGGAGCCTCATGTGCTATGCTTACTTTCTCAGGCCGAGCTCTGCGATCAGTGCTCTGTATCTCTCGATATCTGTGTTCCTGAGGTACTTGAGAAGTCTTCTTCTCTGACCAACCATCTTCAGGAGGCCTCTGTTGGATGCGTGATCCTTAGGATTGGCCTTGAAGTGACCCTGAAGGTCATTGATTCTTGCTGTGAGCAGGGCAATCTGTACTTCTGTTGACCCTGTGTTCTTCTCATCACCACCAAACTTTGTGATGATCTCCTGCTTCGTTTCCTTGGTAACCATTCGTTACACTCCTGGGAATGAAATCCTATCTGGAAGCATCCGCACAGGCAGCTCCAGAGCCAGATAGTTCTCTGAAACGAAGGCCTTGGCATCCTCTGCCTTGCCCTCTGCTGTCGCTCTCACCTTGTACTCCCCCGCTTTCGGCAGGAGAAGTCCAAGAGTGCGGACGTCATATAACAGGCGGTTTTGACTCGACGCCGGAACAACGTTCCTTAAGTCAAGACTATACGCTCTGCCAAGCAACCTCGAGGCTTTCCCGAGATCACCTGTTAGGAGACATCTGCGGATCAGAGAGCTGCTGACGACCTCGCCGTCAATGACGACGCTTTCCTCTACCCTAAGAACTGCAGATGAAGTATATTCGGGAAGCAGCCTTTGGATCTCCGCGGGACCGACACTCTGTGAAGGTCTACCAGCTCGGAAGCTGTCCCCAACAACCATCGCCCTGACATCGTACGACGTACAGAGCAGCGCGATGAACTCCTCACCCGAAAGTTTACTCATATCATCAGAAAAGTCAATTACACAGTGATAATTAACTCCTCTAAATGACAATATTTCCTCAAAATCCTCAAGACTCTGGAGAGCTGGATGGAACTCCTGCGTCCCCTTGGCCATCTTGGGATTGGTCGAGAAGGAAACAACCACGCTTTCAGCCTTCAGCTCGCGTGCCAGTTCGACCGTCTGGTCAATGATTCTCAGATGTCCTGGATGGAGTCCGTCAAAGACTCCGATGCACACTGTGCAGCTCTTGTTCCTGAAAATTGGATCGCCGAAGCTCTTTCTGATGATCTCAGCCATTGTCCACCCCCATCTGACAGAGGATCTTCCTCTCCTGCGGTGCATAGATGCAGACGGCCTTGCCCTGGTTCAGAAGCATTGCAAAGCGTGTGCCCTCAGGGATCCTCTTTCTTATCGATGGCAGGACATAGCCGTTCTTGGCCTTGAAGGCCTCGGTGTCGTCCACTTCCATCCTGATGAAGCCTGGAAGCCTTGAGATCAGGCTCTCGCTGTCGGCAAGGTTCTGCATGGCCTCTATGTCATCGAATCTGATGGCCTCATCAATTGAGAAAGGACCGATCTTCGTCCTATAAAGCTCCTTTACATAGGCGCAGGAGCCGCATTCATGGCCAAGATCCCTTGCATAGGATCTGATATAGGTACCCTTGGAGACCTCCAGCCTTATCTTGAGAAATGGAGCCTCCCATGAGAGAATCTCTGCTTTGTATATCTTTATTGGTCTAGGAGTTAGCTCGACCTCTTGACCTGAACGGGCCATCTGGTAGCTTCTCTTCCCGTTGACGTGGATCGCACTGTACAGAGGCGGCATCTGCATGATATCGCCTGTAAGCTTCTCAACTGCCATTTTTATCGTCTCAAGGTCAGGAATCTCACCAGTCTCGAGAACCTCGCCCTCAGGGTCCAGTGTGTCGGTCATTCTGCCGAACTCGATAGTGGCCTCGTAGGTCTTGTCCAAGCCCATGAAGGCCGGAACCATATGTGTGTAGGTGCCGCACAGAACGACAATCAGGCCATGTGCGAACCTGTCCAAGGTACCGCAATGGCCTGTCTTTTTGTTTACATTGTGCTTTATCCTGCCCAGACAGTCGAAGGAGGTGATGCCCTCGCCCTTGTCCACCAGGATCACGGCGTTTCTACCCATTCAATCTTTGCTCTTGATGCTTTCCAGAAGCTGATCTATGCGAGCGGCGTCACGTTCGGTGGTATCTGCCACAAAGATCAGCTTAGGTGTGTTCTTGGTCTTCATTACCCTTGCCAATCTGGCCTGGATGAAGCCTGCGGCGCTCTGGAGTGCATTCACAGAGGCCTGAAGCCTGCTGTCCTCCAGACAAGACACATACAGCGTGGCATATGCATTGTCCTTTGACAGCGACAGGTCGCTTATGCTTGCAAACCTGCTGAGCTTAGGGTTCTTTATCTCCCCGTTGACAATCAAGGTGTTGACCACCTCGATTATGCGGGCCTCGTTTCTGCTCTGGAAGTAATTGTCCATATCAGATGAATTCTCCTGTGTCCTCGAGCTTTCTGGCCTTCTCCTGGATCTCCACGAACTCGAAGATGTCGCCTTCCTTCAGATCCTGGAATCCCTCGATTCCGATACCACACTCGAAGCCCATGGTGACTTCACGTACATCGTCCTTGAATCTCTTCAGGGATGTGATCTTCACCAGGTCGTGGTTGATCTGGATGTTCTCTCTGATCACGCGGCACCAGTTGTTGCGCTTGACGCTTCCACTTGTGATGTAGCATCCGGCGACAAGGCCGATCTTCGGGACCTTGAAGACCTGTCTGACCTCTGCGGTACCGACATCCACCTCTGTCCTCTCCGGCGAGAGCATGCCTTCCATGGCTGCCTTGACGTCGTCGACGACGTTGTAGATGATGTTGTACTTTCTGATCTCGATCTTGTCTGCATCGGCTCTGGCCTGTGCCTTAGGCGTAGGTCTGACGTTGAATCCGATGACAAGGGCCGGGTTCTCCGAAGCTGAAGCCAGGTTGATATCGTCCTCGATGATGGCACCGGCTGCTGCACGGATGACACGGACACGGATCTCTGGGGTTGAAAGCTTCTCCAAGGCACCCTGAAGAGCCTCGACAGAACCCTGGACATCACCCTTGATGATGATGTTGAGCTCCTGGACCTCACCCTGCTGGATGGCGTCGTTGAGGGTCTCAAGTGTGACCTTCTTGAACTTGCTTGCCTGGTTAAGGCGCTCAAGCTCCTGTCTCTTGGTACCGATCTGCCTTGCCTGCTTCTCGTTCTCGCAGACCTGGAACGGATCACCTGCAGATGGGACGTCTGAAAGACCGATGACCTCGACCGGTGTCGAAGGACCAGCTTCCTGGATCTTCTTTCCCTTGTCGTCGAACATGGCTCTGACACGTCCTGGATAGATGCCTGATACGTAGTAGTCGCCCTGCTTGAGAGTACCTCTCTGTATTATGACTGAAGCGACAATACCTCTGCCCTGGTCGATTCTGGCTTCAAGGACCTTACCTTCGGCACGTGTGCTCGGGTTGGCCCTGAGGTCCATCATCTCGGCCTGCAGCAGGATTGTCTCCAGCAGGTCATCGATACCCTCTCTCTTGAGAGCTGAAATCTGGCAGTACAGTGTCTGACCACCCCATTCCTCAGGTACGAGGCCTCTGTCAGAGAGCTGCTGCATGACGCGCTCCGGCTTTGCATCCGGAAGGTCTATCTTGTTTATGGCAACGATGATAGGTACATTTGCAGCCTTGGCATGGTCGATTGCCTCCAAGGTCTGTGGCATGACGCCATCGTTCGCTGCAACTACAAGGACGACTATGTCGGTCAGCTGGGCTCCACGGGCACGCATCATTGTGAATG
>DMOO01000104.1 GCA_003456855.1 Sphaerochaeta sp. | reverse complement strand
ACGGCCGCTGAGGGTGATGACATCGTATAGCTTCTCGCCGTAGGCGACGTAGCTTCCGTTGTAGAGGATCGTCGCGTTGACGCTCTTCGGATGGCGGCTGGACTTGCGGTAGGACTTGGCAAGGGCAGGGAGGTCCTTGCTCGGGATGACTGTGACGTTCTTCGTGCCCTTTCTGCCGATGTCCTTGATGACAGAGAACTCGAAGCCATACATTCGAGTGACCTTTGACTCGTCTTCCTTAGGAGCCGAACCCCTGCCTCTGGACCTTTCGGTGTCACGCCCTCTGTGCTCTTCCATGTCACGGCCGCGGGAGCCGTCCTTTGCAAGCTTCCTGAGCTTGTCGGCAAGCTTGGGAGATATCTCAGAGACCCAGTCGGAATGCAATGGAGAGACTGTTCTTGCATACATCTTCGTTGTCATAACTATCTCACCAGCAAGAAGATACTGAGGAGGGTTGCGGAACCATGCCGAACCTGGGTGGATGTAGATTTCATCTGTTGTGATGGTTCTGAAGACTGCTGTTCTCTTTCTGAGGCAGACATACTGCAATAGTCCTGCACCAAGGCATACCAGAAGGTCGTGGGCGAAGGTCTCTGTGTCCTTTGCATCAGGGACGTCGAAGTCCTTGACTGGGACCCCCATCTCATCGGTGATCTGACAGAGCTGGTCAGTGATGTGGACTATCTCGTCCATGCTCTGGATGTCCAGGTAGTTGTTCTTGCAGAAATCCTCGCGCTTCTTGTTCGTGTTGATTGAGACGTACTGCCTGTAGATGGTCTGGTAGTTCATGAAGTCGCCGTATGGGCTGTTGTAGTGCCTGTGGGCGCTTCTTGCAAGATCCTCTTCTCCTGGAGGCAGGACGAAAGGTGTTCGACCTGAAAGGAAGCTCAGGCAGATGACCACAGGCTTGATCATGTCTGGATAGCGTCCCAGTGCTTCTACAAGGCTTCTTGAGTGGCGTGGCAGAAGAGGGTAACGGACCATTACCTGACCGATGCTGGTAAGGTGTCTGTTCTCGTCGATTGCGTTGAGGAGCCTAAGGGTCCTTTCTCCGCTTGCCAAGGCCCTTGAATCGGGCTTTGTCACATAGGGGAAGTTCTCGAAATCATAGATCCCAAGGTCAACCATTCTGAGAACGACCTCAGAGAGGTCAGTCCTGAGAATCTCCTCAGGTGTCCAGAGCTGGCGGGAGTCGTAGTCCTCCTTGGAATAGAGGCGATAGCATCTTCCTGGAGCGGTTCTTCCTGCACGGCCCTTGCGCTGCTCGGCAGAGGACCTGCTGATTGTCCTCAGGACCAGAGAGGAGGTGAAGTCCGTCTGGTTGTAGTAGTTTATCTTTGCAAGGCCGCTGTCTATGACGACCTTGATTCCGTCGATTGTAAGGCTGGTCTCGGCGATGTTGGTTGCAAGGACGACCTTCATCTTTCCTGGAAGCGTCTCCTCGAAGACCTGCTCCTGCTCCTCCTTGTTCAACCTTCCGTAGAGAGGGTAGATCTGGAGGTGCTCGTGGTCGCACTCGTAGTAGATCTCCTGCATGGTAGTCTTGATGTCGAACTCACCTGGAAGAAAGACCAGAGTGTCCTCGTTGTCTTTGTATTCCGTTGACTTGAAACGCTTTAGCAGCTGGTTGATGACAACGCAGATAGCATGGGCGCACTCATCGGAGTCCCCACGTGTTTTCAACGGGAAGTACTTCACATCGACATCGTAGACACGGGCCTTGATGGAGATGATAGGGGCGTTCTCGCGGGTGATGGGGTTGCTGAAGTACTTCGCGAAGACCTTGGTGTTCAGGGTTGCAGATGAGATTATGACCTTCAGCTCGGGTCTCTGGGCGATTATCTGCTTCAGAAGTCCCAGGATGAAGTCTATGTTCAGGCTGCGCTCGTGGGCCTCGTCCACCATGATCACGCTGTAGCGCGAGAGAAGCGGATCCGCCTTGAGCTCCTGCAGAAGCATTCCGTCGGTGAGTATCTTGATGCGGGTTGTGACATCAGTCGTGTCATAGAAGCGCATCTTGTAGGCGCAGTAGTTCTCCGGAAGGCCCTCGCTCTGGATCTGGTTCTTGATGAAGGAGCAGACTCCAAGCGTTGCGATTCTCCTTGGCTGGGTTATGCCGATGACGCCGTTCTCGGCATAGCCGGCCTCCTTGAGGATAAGAGGAATCTGTGTGGTCTTTCCTGAGCCTGTGGGGCTCTCGACTATAATGACCTGATTCTGGGCAAGTGCATCCAGGATGACCTGCTTGTGCTGATATACAGGTAAGCTCTTGAAGTCTGTCATCAATGTCCGTCAGCCGTTTATAAGAGCGGCGATGTCAGCTGCAGAGAGGCCCTCAAGCATCTTTCTGGTGGCAATTTCCTTGACAGAGTAGGTGCCGTCATCCTTCTGTGCTGTAACGACATACGGGATTCCGCTCTTCTCTGCGTAGGCGAACTGCTGACCAAGGCCTTTCTCTCCAACGTAGGAGTCAACCTTGAGACCGGCGCTTCTGAGCTTCATTGCTGTGCTCTCTGACCAGGCGATGTCCTGCTTGTTGGAGACTACCATCACATCTGCAGATGCGGAGTCGGTGACAATCGGGCTTCCCAGCTCCTCAAGAGCTGCGATGAGTCTGTCCAGACCGATGCAGGCTCCGACTCCAGGAAGGGCTTCCTTCATGTAGAGACCAGTGAGGTTGTTGTATCTTCCGCCAGAGCAGATGGATCCGATCTGAGGCATGTCGACCAGGACCGTCTCGTAGACGATTCCGGTGTAGTAGTCCAGTCCGCGTGTGATTGAGGTGTCAAGGACGAAGTCGTTCTCGATTCCGCAGGCCTTCATCATTGTGAGGATGTCGGAGAGTCTCTGAATCTCAGGGCAGTCGCCGAACATGGCACGAAGCTGCTCGAGTGTGGACTCGAATGAGGTCTTCTCAAGTGAGATGAAGTCAAGAAGCTTTGCAACGGCATCATCGCAGAGACCATCCTCTCTGAGGATCTCGCAGACACCGTCACGGCCGATCTTGCCGAGCTTGTCTATGGCTCTGAGAACATCGGCGTTCTTGTCTCCGATTCCCATGGCTGTGAGGAAGCGGTTCAGAAGTCCTCTGTGGGAGACCATGACTTTGAAGGTGCCGACATTCATCTGTGTAAGTCCAGTGTGGATAAGGAGAAGAATCTCGAAATCGCTCTGTGCGTTGTCAACTCCGACCATGTCGAAGTCACACTGCCAGAACTCTCTGTAGCGACCCTTCTGAGGCTTCTCTCCACGCCAGACCTTGCTGATGTGGTAGCGCTTGAAAGGGAAGGAAAGTGTGCTGTAGTTTGCAGCGACGTAGCGTGCAAGAGGGACTGTGAGGTCGAATCTGAGGGCGACATCACGTCCGCCGTTGTCTGTGAAACGGAACATCTGCTTGTCGGTCTCTCCGCCACCCTTGCCGAGAAGAACCTCTGTATACTCAAGTGCAGGGGTGTCTATTGGTACGAATCCGAAGGATCTGAAAATGCCCTGGACCTTGGCCATGAGCTTCTGTCTTACTATTTCCTGCTGCGGCAGGCTGTCTCTGAATCCTTTAAGGACTTTTGGTTCTATCATAATCACCTCTGTTGTGTTGTCTTTTTTCCACAAATCTGTTCTAATGCAGTTGTATTAAAAAAACAAATATTGTTCAACGGTTATAATAGATATGTTAATCAGATATAAGAAGGGTGCCAACGGTCTTGATGCTGTGGCCAGAGTCTATTCAAAGGAAGAGAACAAGATAGACAGGAGCCGCATCGACAACAACGCCGTGAATGTTTTGAGAAGACTGAATGGTGCAGGTTATGAAAGCTACCTTGTGGGTGGCGCAGTCAGAGACCTGATGCTCGGTCGCACCCCAAAGGACTTCGACGTCGCCACAGCAGCCTCTCCAAGGCAGGTCCACAAGCTCTTCTATAATTCAAGGATAATCGGAAAGAGATTCAAGCTGGTCCACATTGTGTTCGGAAAGGACATCATCGAGGTCTCGACCTTCAGAAGCACCGCTGACCATGACTTCTCCAACGATAACCAGTACGGCACGATCGAGGAGGACTGCACCAGACGCGACTTCACGATCAACAGCCTCTACTATGATCCGATAAGTGGTAATCTGATTGACTTCAACAATGCCCTGGACGACTTCAAATCAAAGAAGATCGTCTCTCTGATGCCTCTTAACAAGACTTTCAACGAAGACCCAGTAAGAATGGTTAGGGCAATAAAATACTCTGTTACCACCGGTTTTAAGATACCGTTCAGACTTTCAAGGGCAATCAAGCACTATGCACCGAACCTTGCGGACGTGAGTACTTCTCGCATGACAGAAGAGGTCAACAAGATCCTCTCCTGCGGTTGCAGCAGCGACATCTTCCGCAAGCTCAACGACTACAAGATGCTTGTCTACATCCTTCCTGCCATCTCCGTCTACGCGGACTTCCCACAGATGTTCGATTCCCTGAAGAAGCTTGATGAGCTTGTGAACCAGGCCAGGGAGAGCAGTGTGCTCACCGTGACGAAGGCACAGATGTATCTGGCTCTGATACAGCCGTTCATCTCCGTGAATCCAGAGATAACCGAGCCGTTTGCAATATTCGATGACATCTTCAGGCAGACCAAGGTCCTTCTAAGTCCGATCACACCTCCGAACTATGACCTAGAGTCAGCAACTGCGCTTTACATGAAGTCAATCGGAATGCGCGTACCGAAGGGTGCCATAAAGCACAGGAACCCTGAATATGCCCAGGTGCAGAAAAGCGTAAAGGGAAGAGGACCCCAGAAAGGCTCTTCAAAGAGCGCTTCAGTCGATCCTTCAAACGGAGCCCCTGCAAAGAAGAGACGCAGAAGAAAGAAGAAGCCATACTCAGTCAGGACTGAGGCTTCAAAAGTCAGTTCACCTGTGAGATCATAGGCTGAGTAATTCTTTCAACTTAAAGGAATTGTTGTCTCTTTATGACCAGGCCTGAACGTGGAGTTTCGCCTTGTGGATAAGGATTCCGCCGTATTTCTCCAGAGAGTCCGCTATGTACTCCTCGAGCTCGACTATTGCCAGGCCTGAGAGCTGCTCAGGGGTTCTGATGTAGATGTCCAGGTCATAGCCCTCACTGCCGTAGACGTAGGTGACCTTCTCGATCTTCATCGTGGTCTCGTACTCTGTCATGCAGTGGTTGATCATCTGGGTGATGGCTGCCTCGCTGATTGAGGCGGCCTCCTGCTTGCTGAACTCAGGGCAGACAAGGGTCTTCTCCACTGTCTGGGCCTTCTTCAGGAAGGGAAGGAATGGCAGACGCTTCTGCAGACCTACGCGGATGGAGTCATAGACGATGGATGGGTAGTCCCTTGTTATCTGCAGAGGTGACACCGGAATGACGTGCTTGCCCTCCGAGTATCTTATTCTCATTGCAGTGTCTATCTCGTCCTTTGTGGCGATGTCCTCGATGTGGATTATCTGGCTTGGCTCCGGGAGATTCAGCCTCAAGGCGATCTTGGTCGCCATCTTGTCAGAGGTTCCGATTATGAGGATCTTGTGGAACTTCTCGTTGCTCAGGGCCTTGAGGACTTCATTGTAGTGGTCCGGGTCCTGGAAGAGGGCGCGCTTCACCGCAGTCAGGAAGTTCTGCTCCTGCTTGGCGCTCTTTCCTGCGACTATCTTGTCGTTTTTGATCAGAAGACCGTCATCGACTATGAGCGGTATGTGGTATTTGTCTGCTACAAGCTGGGCACGGAAACTCTTTCCAGTTCCGCTTCTTCCCACCAGCGCGTACACCTTTACAGGATGGTTTTTAATATTTGACAGCAACATACCAAGTTTCATTATTTTCATAATAATAAAAATAGTGTAAAATTGGAATGCAAAAAAACATTTGGGAGGAATTGTTGTGAAACTGGCAACATTCAAGAAGGGTGGAGTGCACCCTTCGGACATGAAGAGTCTTTCCAACAACCAGCCTATCACCCGATTCCCGCTTCCAGAGGAACTTGTGGTCTCGATGTCTCAGCACCTTGGCGCTCCAGCCACTTTGCTCAAGGCAGTAGGTGACCATGTCTTCATGGGCGAGATGATAGGTCAGGCTTCCAGCTTCATCTCAGCCAATGTGCACAGCCCGGTTGACGGGACTGTCACGGCAATCAAGAAGGTGACAATGGCGAACAGCGTCACCTGTGATGCGGTTGTGATCAAGCCGGATGAGGTTCAGAATGATGTGTTCACGGAAAGACACGACTATTCATCGCTCTCCAAAGAGGAGCTTCTTGCTCAGATCAAGGAGAAGGGCATTGTAGGTCTGGGAGGCGCAACCTTCCCGGCACACGTCAAGATGACCATCTCCCCGGGAAAGAGCGTAGAGAACCTCGTTATCAACGGTGTTGAGTGCGAACCTTACCTGACAGCAGACCACAGACTCATGCTTGAGAAGCCCTATGAGGTTCTCGAGGGCATCATGATCTGCCGCCAGATCCTTGAGCCGAAGAACACAATCATCGGAATCGAGGCCAACAAGATGGACGCAGTCGAGACCTTGAGGAAGGCGATTGCAGAGAAGGGCTACCCGATTCAGGTCATGCCTCTGAAGATGAAGTATCCTCAGGGCGATGAGAAACAGCTTCTCAAGGCCACGATCAACCGTGAGATTCCTTCAGGAAAGCTTCCTCTGGACGTAGGTGCAGTAGTCGTCAACGTCGGAACCTCATACTCGATCTTCAATGCAATTGTATACGGCAAGCCGATTGTGGAGAGAGTGGTCACCATCTCAGGTGAGTGCATCTCCAAGCCTTGCAACGTCATTGCCCCTATCGGAGCAAAGGTCAAGGATCTGATCGAGTTCGCCGGTGGATTCAAGGAAGAGCCGGACAAGATGATCTCCGGTGGTCCTATGATGGGCTTCGCCTTCTACGACGAGGAGACACCGATTGCCAAGGGCACCAGTGGAATCCTGGCAATCAAGGACAAGAAGAGCTATGTACAGACTGCATGTCTGAGCTGTGGACGCTGCGTTGCAGCCTGTCCTA
>DMOO01000064.1 GCA_003456855.1 Sphaerochaeta sp. | reverse complement strand
ATGATCTTGGCCATGGTGAAGGTCTTTCCGGAGCCAGTGACTCCCTTCAGTGTCTGGAATCTGTCCCCGTCCAGAACGCCCTGGGCAAGCTTGTCTATGGCCTGCTGCTGGTCACCTGAGACGTCGAAAGGCGAATGCACGACAAAGGGCTTGTCTATCCACTTGACCGAACCATGGACGTTCATGACCATGTCACCGCCCCAGGAGGCGTCGACCTCAGAGGTTCCAGGTCCGTTGAAGCCCGGATGGAAGTTCAGTGTAGAGGATGCATCCTGTTTTCCAGGTATCTCAAGTTTGAAGGGTTCTACAGGGTAATGGTTCTTGTCCGGCATAGGTCACCTGTTGATCCAGCTGAGGTTCTCTTCAGTTCTCTCCACAAGCTGGATGTTGAGCTTGACGGTGCTGCCGTTTCTGTTGACCACAACAGGGACTGTATCGCCAGGCTTTGTGTTGGACAGTGCAGTGAACAGGTCGCTGTAGTCAGTCGTGGAGAAGCCGTTGATCTCGGTTATGACGTCTCCACCAAGGTAGATGACGGATGATCCATACAGAACCTGCTTTGTTCCGGCCTTGAGTCCTGCCTGGTCAGCATATCCACCAGGTACGACCTGGCTGACAAGAAGTCCGCTTGAGACCTTGAGCGATGCGTAGTCGACAATGGTCTGAGAAAGCTGAACCGGAACGATGTCCAGCCAACCTCTGCTGACCTTGCCGTAGTTAACTATGTCACTCACACTGGCTGCTGCGGTATTGGAGGCTACTGCAAAGTTCATGCCCTGGCTTGTACCGCTTGTGCTGTAGATGGAGGTGTTGATTCCGATGACCTCTCCTGCTGTGTTGAGCAGAGGGCCTCCGGAGTTACCTGGGTTGATAGGTGCGCTGGTCTGTACCATTCCGAGAAGGACGGTTCCGCTCTCGTCCCTTATAGGACGGCTGAGTCCGGAGATTATACCGGTGACCATCGTTCTGTCATAGCCGAACGGATTTCCTATCGCTATCACCTTCTGTCCGACAACCAGGGATTCGGAGTCCCCGAAGGACAGAACGCTTATGTCAGCGTCGGCGGTCGGACTGATCTTTATGACTGCTATGTCGTTTTCGCTATCAGCACCTACAAGTCCTGCCTCGTAGACTGAACCGTCGTACAGGGAGACTGTGATTATCGAGGCATCCTCTATCACATGGTAGTTGGTGACAATCAGACCGTCAGATGAGATGAAGAACCCGGAACCTGTGTCGTTCTCTGGAACGGCATTGAAATAGGACGAGTCATCGGTCACCTGGGTCTCTATATGCACAACAGCCTTGTTGCTGTTCTCGAATATGCTTATGTTCTGAAGCTCGTCGTCACTGTATGTCCAGGATCCTCTGTCTCCAATGAACAAGGACACACCGGACTCACCGTAGTAGATGTTCTCGACAGGCACGCCGGCCATCTCAAGAAGGCCCTTCTCCCCGTATTCAGCAAGGACCTCGGTCAGAGCCTGTCTGACCTCCTCCACCCTCTGCTTCTTCTCTATTGCATTGGTCCAACGCACAAGAATGACGGCGGCGATGCCGGCTACGAAAACAGCGAGGACGATGATCAAAATAAGAAGGAACTTGTTCTTAATCTTCATGCACCTTGAATACTACTGCAAAACATCCGAATTGCCAACTCTGATAAGAGTTCTGTCCTCTCCATCGGAGACCAGAAAGTATGCAAGGTAGTCCTTGAACTCTTCAGAAAGCAACGTCTCCGCCACATCCGGTCCCATGACGAAGAATGATGTGCTCAATGCATCGCAGACAGATGAGGAGGGGCCAATGACAGAGACTGAAAGGATGTTGCTCTCAATGCTCCACCCAGTCTTCGGATCGATTATGTGTGAATATACATGGCCGTCATCCGTGACCAGCTTCCTCTCATAGCTTCCGCTTGTGACAACGGACTTGTCCATGACGTCAACCGCGGTGTAGTAGCCGCCTCTTGTCTCGTCAGGATCCTGCAGCCCTATCTTAAAGCTTCTTGAGCCGAAGGTTGTAGGCTTTCTTCCCATGACGTAGAGGTTGCCTCCGAAGTCTATGGTGGCGTTCTTTATTCCCCTGTCCCTAAGGGTCTGGAGTACAAGATCCGCAGCATAGCCCTTTCCGATTGCACCAAGGTTTATCTGTGTCCTGGAATCGGTTATCTGAACGTACAATCTGTTGCCTTGCTGTTTAAGCAGGACATTGTCCGTTGTGCAGAAAGGAAGCAGTGAATCTATCTCGGACTGCTTTGGAACCCTTGCCGAATCAGTTCCTATGCCCCAAAGGGTTATTATGCTTCCAAGAGCACAGTTCAGGGCCCCGTCAGTGGTGCCACCCATCTGGAGAGCAAAACTGATGGCATCATAGGTCATGGACGAGACCTCGACCCACTGCCCGGGATTCGAGTTGACCTTGCATACATCGCTGTAAGGCAGGGTTGCGCTTATCCTGTTCTCAAGAAGGGTTACGACTTCCCATGAATCTGATATGGCATCCTTTGCCTTGGCTTTGGAGCCATAGACGGTTATCGAGCACACGGTGTCCATGCAGAACCTGGTGTCCGAAGTTGATTCGGTCCTCATGTTCAGGACAAGCAGTGCCACAATGACCATGAAGATCACAGAGAGTACGGCGATGGCGGATGCTATTGGGCTCCTCTTCACAGCTCGTCCCTATAAGGAGGGTCGCAGCCTTCCTTTGTGCAGTTAAGAGCGGCAGCCTTAGAGGCATGCTCCAGAATCCTCTCAACGGTAGGTTTGTCGAGCTCGGAGATCTGCCCTATCAGATTGTTGGTCTGCAGGTACTCCATTATTGCGGCGTTGAATGTGTCTCCACAGCCTATGGTGTCCACAAGGTTGTCCACCTTCACAGCAGGGCAATCGACCTTGAAGAACTTGGTGTACCAGGTGCTGCCCTTGGCGCCCCTAGTGACAACAAGGTTCCATTCGCAAAGACTTGCAAAGCGCCTCTCAGCCTCCTCAAGAGGCAGATCCGGGAAAAGGAAGGCAATGTCCTCATCACTTGCCTTGACGATGTCACAGCCGCCTACAAGGGAAAAGATCATGAGCCTGTAGGCCTCAGAGTCAATGACCATCGATGGTCTGATGTTCGGATCCAGGAAGTATTTGGGTCTAGAATCTATTGAGTTGATTGCAGGCATGATCTCTTCACAGCCCGGTTCCATCAGAAGCGAGATGGAGCCAAAGAAGACCAGATCGATATCCGTTTCATTGGCGAATGACTTTGAAAGCTCAGCCTTTGTGAATGTACAGGCTGCCGTGTTCTTGTAGTCAAAGACATACTTGGCCTTCCCTTCATCATCAAGGACAACCTTGCTGCATAGGGTCGGCTCCTCTGCATTGCATAGCTCCGGGTCGAAAAGGACACCGTCGTCGATCATCTTCTCAAGTATCATCGAGCCATACTGGTCCTTGGATACCTTGCCGAAAAACGTCACTGCCGCCCCAAGTCTGGATGCTGCCAGTGCGGTGTTGAAGGCACACCCGCCCACTACGTCCTTGTCCCCTATTCTGTCAATGAGAGACTCTCCAACAGCTGCTATCATGTAATACTCCCATGAGGATTGATTACTATACATCTTACAACATATAGAGCAATCTTTCCATTTCTGTTATGATTGTTTCAAATCATCGTACGCCCCTTTGGAAGGGCAACGGAGGTATTACATGGACAACAACGAAGAGATCAGGACCGAAGAGAAGGCCCCTCTCAATTTCATCGAGAAGATCATCGAAGACGATCTTGCAAACGGTAGAGTTCCAAACAACACAATAGTCACTCGCTTCCCACCAGAGCCTAACGGCTATCTTCATCTTGGCCACATCAAGAGCATCTGCCTGAACTTCGGCCTTGCACAGAAGTACAACGGAATCTGCCACCTCAGACTGGACGACACAAACCCGGCAAAGGAGGACATGGAGTACATCGACTCCATCAAGTCCGACATAAAGTGGCTTGGATTCGACTGGGGTGAACATGAGTACTATGCCTCCGACTACTACGACCAGCTCCACGAGATAGCGATCAATCTGATCAAGCAGGGTCTTGCCTATGTTGACAGCCAGACACCTGAGCAGGTCAAGGAGAACAGAGGAACACTCACCACTCCTGGAAAGAACAGCCCTGACCGCGACAGAAGCATCGAGGAGAACCTCAGACTCTTCAAGGAGATGGGGGAAGGAAAGTATCCGGAAGGGAAATACCTTCTCAGGGCAAAGCTCGACATGGCCAGCCCAAACATCAACATGAGAGACCCGGCTCTGTACAGAATCAAGTTCGCAGAGCACCCAAGGACAGGAAAAAAGTGGTGTGTCTATCCGATGTACGACTTCACCCACCCTATCTCCGATGCAATCGAGGGGATCACCCACTCAATCTGCACACTGGAGTTCGAGGACCACAGACCAGCCTACGACTGGGCCTGCTCCATCGACGGGATCGAGCACACACCACACCAGTACGAGTTCGCAAGACTGAACATCAACTACTTCGTCATGAGCAAGAGAAAGCTCCTGAACCTTGTGAAGCTTGGAATCGTAAGTGGTTGGGATGATCCTAGAATGCCAACCATCAGCGGAATCAGACGCCGCGGCTACTCACCGGAGTCAATGAAGGACTTCGTGAACCGTGTAGGAGTCGCAAAGGTCGAGTCTGTCGTCGACTACTCCCTGCTTGAGTTCTGTGTCCGTGAGGACCTTAACAAGAGGGCAAAGCGTGTCATGGCGGTTCTGGATCCGATCAAGCTTGTCATCGACAACTATCCAGAGGACCAGGTCGAGTACTTCGAGATCGAGAACAACCCGGAGGATCCTGCAGCCGGAACACGCAAGATGCCGTTCACAAAGGAGCTCTACATAGAGAGAGAGGACTTCATGGAGGTTCCACCGAAGGGCTACCACCGCCTCTATCCAGGCAACGAGATCAGACTCAAGACAGCCTACTACGTCACAGCCACAAGCTATGAGAAGGATGAGGATGGAAAGGTCTCAGTGGTCCACTGCACCTATGATCCTGAGTCCAGAGGTGGTGAGACACCTGATGGAAGAAAGGTCAGAGGAACAAGCCACTGGGTGAGCGCAAAGTATGCAATCAACGGTGAGGTCAGACTCTACGACAAGCTCTTCAGGACAGAGTATCCTGGCGGAGATACCGGAGACTACCTGGATGACCTGAACCCAGAGTCTTTGGTTGTCGTCCAGAATGCCAAGCTCGAGCCTTCCCTCTCAGATGCAAAGCCTGGAGACTATCTGCAGTTCATCAGAAGCGGATACTTCACACCAGACTACGACAGCACACCTGAGCATCCCATCTTCAACCGCACAGTCACACTCAAGGACTCCTGGGCAAAGCAGAAGGCAAAGATGGGAATCTGAGAACAATCAAATCCGTAAAAAAAGAACAAGGCCTGAAAACAAGTTGTTTTCGGGCCTTGCTTGTCTCTATCTGTCTGATAGTTGAATCAGTCTTCCTTCTTAGGCTTCGGATCAAGATCCTCACTGTTCCAGAAGAAGTCTGTGCTGTCCTCTCTTGAGCGGGCTGGCTTGAAGGAATCATAGCCGTAGGGCTTCTTTGAAGAAGGTTTGCTGTCATGGTTATAACGCTTTCTCTCAAAGCTCTTCTCTCCGTTCTCGGATCTCTGGAAGCTTCTCTTCTCTCCGTATGAGCGGGATCTGTCAGATGATCTGTTGAAGCTTCTGTCTCTGTCATAGCTTCTCTCTCTGCGGTCATCCCTGTCATAGGATCTATATGGTCTATCAGATCTTCTCTCGCTCCTTTCATCTCTGTCGAAGGATCCTCTCTCTCTTCTCTGCTCGCCGTTCTCTGAATCATCTCTGCTGTAGCGGCGCTTGTCTGAATAGGAGGAGCCTCTATAGCCATCACGGCTGCTTCTGTTGTCACGGTCTCTGTATGAACCGTACTCCCTTCTTTCGCTTCTCTCTGATCTGTATGGCCTTTCGGGTCTGTCAGACCTGTCGTATCTGTCAGACCTCTCTGATTTGTATGTTCTTTCGTGTCTGTCAGAATCATAGGAACGCTCTCTGCGTTCACTTTCCCTTCTGTCTCTGTCTCCGTAGCGTCTCTCGCCCTGGCGTCTGTCACCGTAAGGCTTTCTGTCTGAACGCTCTCCGTTTCTTCTCTCTCCGTAGGATTTCTTCTCCGAGTATCTCTTCTCTGAATCCTTCTTGACTTTGTCCGTGCTCTTCTCGGACTTCTTTTCTGGCTCGCTCCAATCCAATGAGAGCGAATCGTCATCAAATGCCATCATCCAACTCCTAGCCGTTCCTGTACGGCCTTTCACAAATCCAGGTGCGACCACCGCTCCTGTGATTTCCTTGATGCTCAGACCTCTGAGCCTTCTTCTATCCATCTGGAATGTTCCCAGATTGGTTGAGAACAGGACAATACCTGTTTTCTTCAAAATGGTGAAGAGATTTTTGATCCATTGCACGTAATCCCTTGCAATGTCGAAATCTCCGTCCATCTTTCTGCTGTTCGAGAAGCTTGGTGGATCGAAGATGATTATGTCGTACTTCTTTTCATCCTCCATTGCCTCTCTGACGAACTTGGTTGCATCCATGCAGATGCACTTGTACATGTCACCGGAATAGCCGTTTGCCCTGAGGTTCTCCTCTGCCCACTTGGTGTATGTGGCGGACATGTCCACACTGGTGACGCTGTTGGCAAAACCAGCTGCGGCATAGACGGAGAAGCTTCCGGTGTATGAGAACAGATTAAGGACATCGGCGTTTGCACTGCGCTCACGGATCAGATGCCTTGTCTGTGAATGGTCAAGGAAAAGCCCTGTGTCGACATAGGTGGTAAGGTCAACTAGGAACGAGAGCCCATCCTCATGGACGGTGGTCTTGATTGCCTCAAGCTCGTTCTTCTCGTGCTGCTCCCTCTCCACTCTCTTTGCCCTGTAGGCATAGACGACATTGGCCTTCTCCAGATAGAGCATCCTGGAGCAGATGTCCAGGCAGGTCTCTCTTGTCTCGTCGGTCATGGGTTCGTCGCCGTAGTCTGTGACCTTGGCGTAGTGTCCGTAGATGTCAACCGTAACCGGAAATCTTGAAAGATTGCGGTCGTAGACGCGGAAGCAGTCAGTGCCTGCCGGCAGAAGGTCATGCCTGAGTGCCTGAGCATTGTGCTTCATTATCTTTCCGAAATCTTTCTCTACGTAGTCCATTTTCCAAGCTTTTCCTTGTTTTCGAAGGCATTATATATGTTAAAATAGAAAAAAGAAAGACAGCGGGAGGATTATTATGCAGCGCAGTACAGATGCTGAAACCGAGGCCTTCATAAAAGACATCGAGCAGAGACGCGGAGGCAGCATCACCTACAGGACATTCTCCACCTTCTATGCCGACAGCAACCACAAGGTCTGCGACTTTGGCGTGTTCTTCTATCAGGTGAATGACGAGTTCTGGTTCGAGGATTTCGAGCATGAGCCAAGTTTCCTGGGTTTCAAACTGAAAACCAGGAAAGAGGCCCCAAAGTACGAGAAGTTCGAATCAAGCTTCAAGCCACAGGATGTAGAGGCAATCAGAACGGTCACAAAGAAGGCCGCCAGAAGCTACGCAACCGGAAATGTCGACTACTCCAAGCTGCAGAATGCAATTGTGCTCAGACAGCTGTTTTCTGAGGTTGTGACTGAAATTAGAATGAAGGACGGCAGGGTCATGTTCTTCCAGTTCATGGACAAGACCGTCATAAAGAAAATAAAAGGGATTCAAGGAGATTGATATGGGTGCTTTCAAAGCTTATGACATCCGTGGTGTCTACAACCAGGATTTCAACAAAGAGACAGTCTACAAGGTCGGATACTTCCTTCCAAGGCTTCTTCCCTGCAAATACGTTGTTGTGGGACGCGATGTAAGACTCACCAGTGATGAGATGTTCGACTCCCTCTGCAAGGGAATCAATGACGCAGGAGTCGATGTATGGAACATAGGGCTTGCAACCACACCTATGGTCTACTTCGCAACGGTATACCTCAATGCCGATGCATCTGTGCAGATAACAGCCAGCCACAACCCTCCTCAGTACAACGGAATGAAGATCTCCCGCTCAAAGGCCATCCCTGTAGGTGGTGACACAGGCCTCAAGGACCTTGAGAAGATGGTCAACGAGCTTGCAGTTGAGCCTGTTCCGGCCGATAAGAGAGGAAAGGTCTACGAAAAGGACATCCATCAGGCATACCTTGACTTCCAGAAGCAGTACCTTCCTGACCTCTCCGATCTGAGCATCACAGTCGACGCCTCAAACGGAATGAGCAACCTGTACATCAAGGAGCTCTTCGGAGACCATGCAAAGTACATCAACGACACTATGGACGGAACCTTCCCTGGCCATGAGCCGAACCCTCTGGATGTAGCCAACTGCGCCCAGATAATGGAGGCGGTGAAGAAGAACAAGTCCGACTGTGGAGTCATCTACGACGGAGATGCCGACAGAGTCATGTTCATCGATGAGAGAGGCCGCTTCATCCAGCCTGACTACGTCACAAGCGTGCTCGGATACTACTACCTTGCAAAGGAGAAGGGATCCGTTCTGGTTGATATAAGAACCTCAAGGTCCACAACGGAGTATCTTGAGAGAATCGGAGCCACAGAGGTCTACACCTGGAAGGTCGGACACGCCTTCGCAAAGATGAAGATCAGGGAGAAAGGCTGCATCTTCGGCGGTGAGCTTGCAGGCCACTACTACTTCAGGGACTTCCACAACTGCGACAGCGGTATCCTGGCATCCCTCATAGTGCTCCAGACTGTCGCTGCACTGAAGAAGGCCGGAAAGACCCTGGGCCAGTTCATCGACGAGGTTGTCGCCTATGCAAACAGCGGAGAGATAAACTTCAAGCTTGAGCAGAAGGACGATGCAATCAATGCACTCTACTCCAAGTACAGCGCAATGAAGCCGACCAAGATCATGGACTTCGACGGATACAGGATCGAGTTCCCGACCTGGTGGTTCAGCGTAAGAAAGTCGAACACCGAGCCTTACCTCAGAATAGTTGCCGAGGCAAAGACCCAGGCAGAGCTTGATGAGATGATCAAGGACATCACAGCAATCATCAAGCAGTTCAGCTGATAATCTATATAGACTATATGCAAAGGGACTGTCGCATAATGCGATGGTCCCTTTTCTATATCTAAATCCTTGCATTACAGATAAATAGGCAAATTAAAAGGTTGATTTAGGCTTCGCTTTATGATATAATTTGTTTAACCGCAAACAATTAGACCGAAGGAGCCATTCAATCAACCCATGTCAAATGATACCTTAAACAGCCTTAGAAAACAACTGACATTCGATTTCATGCTCGATTTTACCGTGGAACTTACTTCAGAGGAGGTTGCACTGCTGACATTGTTCGAGAATCTGGACTATTCTGCCTTCGG
>DMOO01000155.1 GCA_003456855.1 Sphaerochaeta sp. | reverse complement strand
CCCCGCCGAACCAGGCGGATATGTACGGTCTTGTTGCAACCGAGGCAAAGGCTCCTGTCATGCTGAAAAGGAGTAGAATTGAAATGATTACGAATATTGCTCTTCTCATTTATCTAATCAACTATACCATCAAAACCCATTTTTAGGACAACTGGTTACTTGAAGAAATGTGTGTTATTGTACATGTATGCTTATTGACTTCCATTGTCACTTTCCATACAAGTACGGGATAGTCTGCACAGACAGTCCCGAGACACCTCCTTCAAGGGCACTTGTTCCATGCATTGGGCTTCTTCCGGACAAATGGTCTCCACAGAGACAGGAGACCCTTATCCAGAAGCTCAGGGACAATCCGGATCTGCAGATAGGAGAAGTCGGGCTTGACCGCAGATTCCAGGACAGCATGTCCATGGATGACCAGATCAGGTCTTTGAAGCAGATTCTGAAGGCTGGAATCTCCATGGACAGATCAATAAGTCTCCATTGCGTCCGCGCAACAGGGCCTATGTTGGACCTTCTCTCTTCTCTGAGGTTCCGTCCAGACAGCATTCTCTGGCATGGCTTCACAGGATCTCCAGAGACAGCAAGGCAGTTGTACAGGATGAAGGTGATCATCTCAGTCGGTCCAAGGGCAAAGGATTCGCTCAAGACTCTCCTTGAGGCCAATCCCCACCTGGTTCTGGAGACGGACTATGAAGGGACAGATGCAGAGGAGCATAGAGGACTTCTTGAAAGCCGCTATGGCAAGATGGCCCTTGAGACAGACATGACCGTCTCCGAGATGAAGGCCCATTCCCAATACATGCTGGATCTCTTCAGTTCGACACATTGAGGTTCAAAGAGGCTCCACACAGGGTCCCCTCCTTGCTGCTTTTGACAATCACATCATACCTATGGACGCCCTCATCAGCCATGAAGGAGATGTTATCGGCAGATGCCGGTGACATCAGCACCCCGTCTCGATACCACTGGTAGGTCAGGTCCTTCTCTGTAACGCCAATCGGCAGATTCGTGTAGCAGGCATTGAGGGTCGTGAACTTCCCCTTTGAAAGATTCTTCGGAAAGTAATCTATATAGAAGTTCATAGGGGTTCCTATCCTGTTGTCGATGGACAGGCTGGTCCCGTTGGAGCCTGAGGATGGATCAGAAGGCTTGGAGCCCTTCAGTTCTATGGTGCCTGTGGACCTTGTATTGGCAACTATCCTGACAGCATCAGTTGCCCCTATCCCTATGTTCCCGCTTGAGTCCTGTACCTGGACGTTGAGGACATGGCAGCCTGCATCGAGATTCATGACAACGGTGGCGCTCTCCACGGATTTGGAGATCTCACGGGTCTTGGTTATCACATTGCCCTTGCTGTCCTCAACCTTGATAAGGATACATATCTCGGTCTCTGTGCAGATGTCCGAGCTCCATTTGAAGTTCAGCTGCAGGGTTCCGGTACCTGTCATGTCATCAAGGACTATAGTCGCCTCGTTCTCACCCTTCGAGATCGTGAAGGTCCCCTCTCCCTCGGCAAGCTCGTTGTTCTGGGCGTTCAGCGCCTTTGCCGTTATGGTCCACTTGCCCACGGCCAGGTCCTTTATGGATACAACACTGTCAGTGCTCAAAACAGGTCCGAACACGGCACCCAGAGGACCGCTTCCTGTTATAGAGTACTGCTGCACATCCAACAGCGTCTGTGACGGCATGATCGTCCTCGAGCCCTCACCGTCCTCGATCTTCAGAGAAAGACTTGTCCTTGCTTCCTCGGCGGAGTTCCTGCAGGAAACGGCAAGAAGAGAGGCACACAGAACAACCAGCAATGCAATCAAAGTTTTACGCATAATGACTCCTTCGGGAGATTATTCTCTCCCTTCAGAAACCCTTACGCCAAAAAAGTCGAAAAGATTAAGATTTTTTCCTTGGACAATTACATTTTTGAAGTGTTATTACTTTTGCATAAAAGAGATAAAATTTTTTATTTTTCTTGGCGGACAGAAAAAAATCAGGCTGCCCATCATCTGACGGACAGCCTGGATCAAGATTCTTTAAGATCAGTAGAGCTTTCTGAGCTTGTCTGATGCATCGAGAGCCATGAGGGTCTTCACTGGATCCTTGACCTTTGACATGAAGATCATTGCAGCGATGACATATGGCTTGAAGGAAGCCTGCTTGTACAGTGGATCGAGGTAGCGGTCGAAGACTGAGTTGTCAACCTCGCCTTCCTTGCAGGAGAGTCCAGAGATGTCAGCTGGCAGACAGTGCAGATAGAGAGCCTTGCCGTCCTTCGTCAGCTTCATCTTCTCCTCTGAACATGTCCAGTCCTTGTGCTCTGCGTTCTGGGCAAGGAGTCTCTTCTCGAGTGCGTCGATTCCAGCCTTGTCTCCCTTCTGGTAGAGCTTTGTTCTCTCCTCCATTGCTGCGAATGGAGCCCAGCTCTTCGGGTAGACGATGTCGGCATCCTTGAATGCCTCGTCCATGCTGTTGCACTGCTTGAAGGAGCCACCTGTTGCAGCCGCGTTCTTCTTTGCGATGTCGATTACCTCAGGCATGACCTCGTATCCCTCCGGATGGGCCAGGGTGACATCCATGCCGAATCTTGTGAACAGTCCGATGACTCCCTGCGGGACGCTGAGCGGCTTGCCGTATGACGGGCTGTATGCCCATGTCATTGCGACCTTCTTGCCCTTCAGGTTCTCGACTCCACCTAACTCGTGGATGACATGGAGCATGTCAGCCAGGCACTGTGTCGGATGGTCGACGTCGCACTGGAGGTTGACCAGTGTCGGTCTCTGCTCGAGGATGCCATGTCTGTAGCCGTACTCGCATGCATCGATGAAGGTCTTCTGGTACTTGTGGCCTTCGCCGATGAACATGTCATC
>DMOO01000112.1 GCA_003456855.1 Sphaerochaeta sp. | reverse complement strand
GTGTCCTTGTCCAGACGCCCCACAGGGACCACACCCTGACGCAGCATGCTCTCCGGAAGCAGCTCCATAACTGTGCGGTTGCGGTCATCTGCAGTCGATGTCACAAAGCCCTTGGGCTTGTTCATCATACAGACCATGTTGCGATGAGGCTCCAGCAGAACCCCATCTATCTCTATCCTCGAGTCTTCGTCTATCTTCTCGTCACTTCTGCGCACAACAAGGCCGTTGACCTTGATAAGGCCCTTTCTGGCATAGCGCAAAGCATCCTTGCGGGAGCAGAATCCCGCCTGGCTGAGTATGCGGTCAAGTCTCTCCATGCTCATTTGTCCGGCATGATGTTCTTCTTGCGGAACTCCTCGACGAACTTCATGATGATCTCAACTGCTCCATCCACGCCCACAACGCTTGTATCGATGCAGAGGTGGTAGTTCCTGGCGTCGCCCCAGACCTTGTGGCTGTAGTACTCGTAGTACTTGCTTCTGTTCTTGTCGGTCTGCTTGATCAGCTTCTCCATGGACTTGGCATCCATGTCCTTGTGGTCATCCAGAGCCAGCTTTCTGGCTATTCTGTCCTCGAGCTTTGCACTGATGAAGAAGTTCACGGGATCCAGATCCCTGAGAATGTAGTCAGCACAGCGGCCGACGATGACGCATGGTCCCTCAGCAGCCAAGGAGTGCATCACCTTGGATGTTTCAAGGAAAATCTGGTCGTTAGGTGAAAGGTGGTAGAACTGGTTCACAGCACCAACCGCAGATGATGAGACGCCTGCACCTGACATCATTCCGGAAGGTCCGACGTTCAGGAAGCTTGGCCTCTGCTCATCCATCTTTGCCAGATAGCCCTCGGCGAAACGGCTGTTCTCAGAGGTGAGCTTGATGAGCTCCTTGTCATAGAAAGGATAGCCCAACCTCTTTGCAAGTCTAAGACCAACCTCGTGGCCTCCGCTACCGAACTGTCTTCCGATTGTTATTACTCTTCCCATAACATACCTCCACCAGGAGCGTTCCTGATATTTGAATTATACCATCGGGAAGTCGTTTCGCAACAAAAAAACTACGTTTAGTATTGTTTAAATGAGGTTTTTTGAAATTCAGAGAACGTTCTGGAGAATGTAGGAAACCATTGTCCCCTGGCTCTCAAGCGCCTTGGAGGCAGCCTCGATAGCCTTCTCCGAATCAAGGTTGTTTGCCTGGATAGCCTGGTAGACAGTGTCCACAAGATCCAAGTCGGGGTTTATCACAGTCAGACTCAAAGCAGCGTCATTCTGCTCTCCGGTCGCCACATTGAAGTGCTCGCTGCGAAGTACAGTGCCCTGATCAGTCTCCATTGTATAGCCGTAGTCGCTGCCCATTCCCCAGGCTGTAAGCGTGGTTGCACTGAACACCCCGCCAAGGCTTATCGTGGCGTAGGATCTCTCCACAAGCTCTCCCTTGGAGTCTCTCTCTAGGGTGTACATGCCGTAGTCCAGACTTCCTCTGTCGCTTGTGTTGAGGACGGTGCCCTCCTCGGTGAACAGATAGCCGTAGCGGAATCCCTTGTCCACAAGGGAGGTCCCTATCCACTGCAGCATGTAGGCATCCTTCAGGATGTTCAGATCAAGTGCGTAGGCCTCTATCTCATACTGTGTGCAGAAGGCCTGGTACTCATCAGAGAGCGAGAAACGCACTGTGTTGTCAGGAAGGAACTCCAGCTTGAAGTTGTCCAGATTGTTCACAGTCTCCGCGATGGCGCTGATTCGCTGGGCCTGGTACTCGCTAAACAGAGGGTCGAACTCCTCAGGGTCCTCAAGGATCAGAATCGAATGCCAGGCATCGTACAAAGCCCCTGCGAACATGTTGAAACCCTTCTTCTCAAGGGTTTTCCCATAGGCATCCTGCAGAATTGCATAGAGTTCAGGGCTCACGGAGACCTCTTTCCCCAGGTTCTGGTTGATGGTTCCTATGCTCACATTGCCTGTGTAGGTGTTTTGATGGTCCAGTTGCTTATAGGCAGCAGATAATATTGGAGTATACTCAGCCTCCAGGCCTCTGACACTCCTTTTGATCTGGTTGCTCGAACCTTCGAACCAATACTTGTAGTGAACTGCGTTGTTGTAGGTCAGCGCCTCAGCGTCGGTCTTGCCTTCGATGAGCTGGTATCCCGAGGTCTTCTTGCCGATGTTCGTGATGCCCACAGTGAAAGCAACGACGGCGATCACAAAGAAGATCGCCGTCAGTATGACTCTGAGTACTATGTGTTTGTCACTGACCTTCAGCTTCATTTAAGCCTCGGTTGTGCTTCCGAACCTGATTTTCTTGTACTTCTCGATCTCGGACGGGCTTCCATAGATGAAGTGTCCGTTTCCGAGGTCAACCATCTCAGGCTTCTCGACAGAATAGTCGTGGAACTTTGCAGGGTCGTAGACGAAGAGCTTCTTGGACTTCTCGATGATCGGGTCCGGTACAGGAATTGCACTTATAAGGCTCTTTGTGTACGGGTGCAGAGGATATGCGAACAGCTCCTCGGTCTCAGCGATCTCAACAATCTTACCCTTGTGGATGACTGCGATCCTGTCGGAGATGAATCTGACGATCGACAGGTCATGGGCAATGAACAGGTAGCTCAGTCCCCTCTCCTTCTGGAACTTCTTCAGAAGGTTCAGGACCTGTGCACGGATCGAGACGTCAAGTGCGCTTATAGGCTCGTCTGCAATGATGAACTCAGGCTCCATGACAATGGATCTTGCAAGACCGACTCTCTGGCGCTGTCCGCCGGAGAACTCATGAGGATAACGGGTCAGGTGCTCAGGAAGCAGTCCGACCTCCTTGATGATGTTCTCGACCTTGCGGATTCTGTCCTTCTCATCCTTGTACAGATGGAAGTTGTACAGACCCTCGGAGATGATGTACTCGATTGTGGCTCTCTCGTTAAGGGATGCTGCAGGGTCCTGGAAGATCATCTGGATCTTTCTGACGACCTCCTTGTCATCCTTTCTGCTGAGTCTGCCGGAGATCTTCTTGCCCTTGTAGAGGATCTGACCTGCTGAGCAAGGGTTGATTCTGACGATTGCCCTTCCGATTGTGGTCTTTCCGCTACCGGACTCACCTACCAATGAGAAGGTCTCTCCCTTGTAGATGTCGAAGCTTACATTGTCTACAGCCTTGAATGACTGCTTTCTCTGTCTGAACACAACATCGAGGTTCTGGACGGAAAGCACTACTTCTTTTTTATTCTCTTCCATGTCTTCCCTCCTCAACCCTCGACATTGACGTAGCTCTTGAGCATCTTCTCATGCAGGTTCTGGATGATCTTAGGAGGCTCAACCTTCGGAGACCTAGGATCAAGCAGCCATGTCTTTGCCCAATGGTGCTCGTTGATCTGGATCATCGGCGGCTCCTTCACCCTGTCGATAGCCATTGCGTAGGCGTTTCTAGGAGCGAATGCATCACCTATGATCTTGTTGTACAGACTTGGTGGTGTTCCAGGGATTGAGAACAGGTCATCACCCTTCTCGGCAAGCTGTGTCAGCGAGCTGAGAAGTGCCCAGGTGTACGGATGCTTAGGATCGTAGAAGATGTCCTCTACGGTTCCGAGCTCGACGATCTGGCCACCATACAGAACAGCCACACGCTCAGCGACGTTGGCGACAACGCCAAGGTCGTGTGTGATGTAGACGGTTGTGTAACCGAGCTGGTGCTGCAGGTCCTTGATCAGTCTGATGATCTGGGCCTGGATTGTGACGTCAAGAGCTGTTGTAGGCTCATCGCAGATGAGAATCTTAGGCTGACAGGAAAGGGCGATTGCAATGACGATTCTCTGTCTCATTCCACCTGAATACTGGAACGGATAGTCGTCGAACCTCTTCGCCGGCTCGGGGATTCCGACCTTTGCCATGATGTCGAGGGTTCTTGTCTTTGCCTCTTCCTGTGAGCACTTCTGGTGCTTCATGATGACTGTTGAGATCTGTTTTCCGATTGTGAGAACAGGGTTCAGGCTTGTCATAGGATCCTGGAAGACGGTTGCGATTCTGCAACCTCTGATCTGCTGCCAGTCCTTTGTGTACTTGACCTTTGCACAGTCGATGATGGCATAGCCGTTGAGGGTCTTTGTGGCCTCGTCGTAGTCTCTGAAGTCGACACGGAAGGTGCAGACCTCGAAGATGCGGTTGCGGACCTCCTTGTCATCAAGGTTCTCACCGATGCTCATTGCGAGCTTGAAGGCCTTCTTGAGCTTTCTGGTGAAGATGATCTGACTTCTCTTTGGATAGCGTCCGATTGAAAGCAGGATCTCGTAGGCGAGGATCTTGTTTCTCTCGATGACCTTGTCGCTCAGTCCGAACGGGTTGTTCTGGTTGTCTACGCTATCAAGCTTCTTGGCTCTCCTCTCCTGAAGGTCTGCGATGTCCTTGGCATCGGCTGCCATGACCTCGCGGTTTCCGTTGTAGTCAGAGGCTCTTCTGGAGATGAGCTCCGCCCTCTCCTTCTTTGTAGCCTTGATCTGCTCCTTCCAGGCCTTGATCTTGGCGGTGATCTCCTCGATCTCCTTGGCATCCTGAGGATTCCTTCTGTCGAGGGTCACAACATAGTTTGTTCTGTCGATGATGTCATCGTCCAGGGCCTTGAGTCTTGCCGCGTAGTCGGACTCCTCCTGAGGGGTCAGGCTCTTCTTGTGCTTGATCTCGAGCTTCTTCTGCTCGATTGCAACATACTCCTTGGCTCCTCTCTCAAGTACAGAGTACTCGTTGAGGGTCTTGATCATCCTGTCCAGGAAGGCCTGCCTCTTGGAGTCGACGACGACCGTTGTCTTGGAGAGCTCGTCATCGGAGAAGATGACCGAGCCGTTGCTGATGAAGCCGTTTGAATCCAGCATTCCGGCGAATGTCTTGGTGAGGACGGACTTTCCGGAACCGGACTCACCGACGATTGCCAGTGACTCGTTCTCGTAGACGTCCAGGGAGACATGTCTGATGGCTGTGAGGATTCTACCTCTTACGTTGAACTTTACATCCACATCCTTGAGGGACAGGAGCACTTTCTTCTCTTTGTTTTCCATGTTCCCCTCCTCTTACATGTGTGTCCTTGGGTCGGTCGCGTCAGCGAGGTTCTGACCCAGAACGTAAAGAATGATGGTCAGCAGAGCTGCGATTGCAACCGGTGGCCAGAATGCCCATGGATAGGTGCGGAATGCAGCCTGTCCCTCCTGGATCATTCTTCCAAGTGATGGCACGGAAGCGGAGAGACCGATTCCGATGTAGGACAGGAAGACCTCCATGGAGATGTAGGACGGAAGCTCTGTTGCAAGCAGAGTGACGATGACTGATGTCAGGAACGGCAGGATGTTCTTGGTGATGATTCTGGGAATCGGTGTTCCAAGACATCTGGAGGCCAGTGAGTACTCACGGTCTCTGATGATCATGACCTGCGTCCTGAAGAAGTACGAGATTCCCAGCCAGCCTGTGATTGTCAGGGCGAACACGAAGCTCCAGAAACCGGAGCCAATGATGTAGACCAGAACGGATATCAACAGGATGTACGGGACGTTGGCGATGATGCTGTACACGACAAGCATGAACTTGTCGACGGTCTTGGAGTAGCCCCAGACGGCACCCATTATGATACCGATGCTCATGTTGATGGCGGCACAGATCATGGCAAGCAGAAGCGATGTCCTTGCAGATGCCCAGATTCCATAGAAGATGGAGTTTCCGAGCTGTCCGCTTCCAAGGATCCACTTGAAGGAGAAGCCTCCTGCAAGTCTCATGGCCTGGATTGGGCTCTGGTTGTACATGTTTGCATTGGTGACGTTCTCATACGGGTCGTACTTGCAGAACAGCGGGATCAGGAAGCTGCAGAGAAGCAGCATGACCAGAAGTCCTATTACGAACCAGTTCGTCTTCTTTCTGAAGAACACCCTGAAGACGGAGCGCCAATATGAGTATCTCGGAGCGATGATCTTCTCCGATTCGATCGAGTCGTTGCTTACAAAGGTAAATAGATCTTCTTCTCTCATTACAGCCATGATCATCTACCTCCCTTGGATTCGAATGAGATTCTCGGATCGAACTTCGCCATCAGGACATCGCCCAGGATGAGTGAGATCAGAGAAAGTGTTGTGTAGAACACGGTACAGGCTATGATGATGCCGTTGTCGTGTCCGTTGATGGCCTTTGTCAGAAGGCTACCGACACCAGGAACCGAGTAGACGGACTCCGTGATGATGGCTCCGACAAGGCAGGCCAGTATGTTTCCGGGGATGCCGTGTATGATCGGGATCATTGCGTTCTTTGAGATGTGGGTGGAGTAGATCTCCTGCTCCGAAAGACCCTCGGCCCTTGCGAACTTGACGTAGTCGCTGTTCATCTGGTCTATCATGTAGCGGCGCATCCACTTCATGGTTCCTCCGATTGCAGGAAGAGCCATGGAGATGGTCGGCAGGATGTAGGCCAGGATCTTGACCTGTGCGTTGGCGAACTTGTAAGGAAGTCCGAAGACGCTGGTTCCGATTGCCGCGAACATGAAGATGTATGCCAGTGTCGGGACGCTCATGATGAAGATGATGTACCACATTCCAAGGGTATCGATCCAGGTGTCCTTCTTGCGCGCCATGAGGATACCAAGTGGAAGACCGATGATGTACTGGATTATTGTGGCGATGAGTCCGATCACGAAGGAGTTTCCGATCATGCTCAGACCGATTCTTCTATATGTTGCGTTGGTGTACTTGTCAGGGAACTGCTCCTTCTGAGCCTCTGTCAGATCACCTGTGTTGTATGTGAGGCTGTGGAAGTTGGCAGCGGTCTCCACCCAGATGTCTGAACCGACCTGCAGCGGATACTGCTGTCTGGTTGTCTTCAGATCACCCTGGGACTCTGTGATGACGCTGGAGATCTCCTGCCCTCTGTATCTTGTGAAGGATACACCGAGGTTCATGTGGATCCAGTTCTGGTGAATCCATGGGAAGTGTGAGTCGAAGTAGATCAGGTACTTGTGTGTGGTACCGCTTCCGACAACCGCGAAGAGTCCGTACGGGTCCTTCTCGATGCGGATGTATCTGTCGGTGAGGTTCTCGTCCTTGACGTCCTTTGTGGTCTCAACGGAGAAGAAGCCTTTGACATAGTCCCAGAGCCTTGAGATCATCAACTTCTCGCGGACAGCAAGGAGGTAACCGGTTCCACCCGGCTTGAGCTGTTTTGCTCCGGTTGCGTACCTGATAGGGTCAAGGCGCACAATCGTGTAGCCCTTGCTCTCGTAAAGCTGGATGAACTCCTGTACCGTCTCGTCCTGAAGATAGTCATCCCCGACCTTCTGGATCAGGTTCTTTGCGGCCTTGTATTCATCTGATGACTCGAATGATTCACCATAGATCTCGGACCACTTGCTTTTGTTGAAACTTGTGAAGTTCTCGAACTCCAGATACCCATACTTCTGGTACTGGGTGTACTCGTAGAGTATTCGGTCATTGTTGCTTCTCTTGTTCCATACGTCATCAGTCTGGAAGATGACGCTTCTGTCCGTGAGTGAGTAGACAAGAAGCATTACCAGCCAAGTGACGACAAGGAGCGAGAGAATGGAAAAGAATATACGTTTCCAAATGTATTTTCCCATGCGCGCTCAAAAATCTCCTTTTCGGATTAAGGCCCAAAATGCCTTGGATTGGACCTTCATTCAAAAAACAGAGTATGGGAGGACACCTTGCGATGTCCTCCCATCTGTTAGGCAAAACTAGTCGATTGCTCTACTTTGGATTAGAACAGACCGATGACCTTTGTCATGTAACCAGCACCGTTTCCGCGGAAGGTGTCGAGGTATGTGCAAGGATCTCCGAAGTCTGGGCCCCAACCTGAACCATAGAACATATCAAACAGACCAGCCTCTCCATTGGAAGCTCTGTATCCGCAAGCATAGAAGTCTGCAGATGTTGTAGCCTCGATGAGGTTGACTGTGACGTTCTCTGCACCAAGGACACCCTCGAGTGACTGCTTGTAAGCCTGAGCCTGAGCAGTCTGGGTTGCTGATGGTGAATAGTAGACAACATCGATGTTGATAGGATAGGTGACGCTGTCTCCGAGCTCAGCCTTTGCAGCCTCAAGGTACTTCTTGGCCTCTTCTGGATGATACCATCCGTCGATACCGTCAGCGACCTGGACCTCGCAGCCCATCTTGTCGAGGAAGTACTGGACGAGCTCACCGTACATTGTTCCGGCTACGAATGTCTGTCCTTCGAATGTGACATCCTCAGCAAGCTGGACGAACTCTGGGTGGGTGTACATGTTTCTGAGGTTTGTCAGTGCAAGGTCAGCACCACGGGAAACTGCATTGTAAGTTGCCTTGTCGAATGCATACTGGACAGCCTTTCTGAAGTTCTTGTTCATGAGAGCTGTGTGAGTGTCGATCTTCTGTGCCTCAGTCTGGACAGATGCGCAAGCGCCGGAAGCGAGAGCGTATGTTCCTCTGTTGAGGTTGAGACCGCCGAAGTATGATGTTGAAGTTGTGTCTGAAATGTAGTGGTACTTGTCGAAGTTGCCGTCAGCCTTTGCCCACTCGAGTGTGCCGGAAGCTGATGTGAGACCGCAACCTGCATAGACGCCATCACAGACATCCTTGTAGAACTGAGCCATGTTCTCGCCGTTGTCGTAGATCCATGTGATGGAATCGATCTTGACGGACTCTGGATCGTAGTAGTTAGGATTCTTGACAATCTTGATGATTGAAGCATCGTTGAGCTGCTGGAGAAGGAATGCACCATTGTAGACCTGTGAAGAGACGTCTGTGGCCTTTCCATAGGTGTATGCGTTGGTGTCGTTGTATGCTGCTGCATACTCCTCGATTCCGAAGACTCCGCCATGTGCAAGATAGAAGCTCTCGCAGATAGGAGCGAAGCAGCTGTAGGTGAGCATTGTCATGAAGTAGCTTTTTGGTTCCTCAAGAGTGATCTGGAGTGTGTAGTCATCAACAGCCTTGTATCCGACTGCATCCCATGAGCCACCCTCAAGAAGATACTCGTTGACACCAGCGATGACGCCCTGAACGAGCCACTCGAGACCGGCCTGAGCATCGAGCATGTGGTGGAAACCAGCCTCGAAGTCCTTGGCCTTGACCTCTGCGTAGACAGTTCCCTCGGATGTTGACCATGTTGCACCCTTTCTGATGTTGAAGGTGTAGACAAGACCATCATCGGAGACAGACCATGACTCAGCACAAGCTGGGATCATCTGTCCGAGGTTGTTGTACTGAACGAGGTTGTCTGTGCAGTTTACAAGAATCTCAGTATCTGACTGGCTTGATGTGTTGAGAGTATCAAGTGTGACAGGAGCCGTTGAGAAGGTTGTCTTGTAATCCTTGTTGATTGTGTGACCCTTTGAGATCAGGTATGCAGCTGGATCATAAGTTCCCTCGCCCTTGACGGCCTTTGCCCACTGGTCAAGGAGCTCGTCTCTCTCTGCAGGTGTAAGGAATGTGTCACCGGAGATGATGGTTCCCTTCCATCTGTCGTCGTCGTTTCCCCACTGGACATAAGGAACAGTTCTTGGAGCAATTCTTGAGATTGTGTAGGCACCGTTCTGTGTTGTTGTAGGAATCATGACTGCAGAGTCGAGGAGATAAGCCTCAGCTCTTGCGTAGATGACGAATCTCTCTGAATCGGTTGCGGCATTCTTTGCCTCATCGAGGAGAGCCTCGTAGTCGCCGAGAACTGCAGCGTAGATCTCTTCATCATCGCCACGAACATACTTGGCCTCTGCTGCTGGAGCAGCGGCTGGTGTTGTTGTTGCAGCTGGTGTTGTTGCAGTTGTTGTGGTGGTTGTAGTTGTTGTTGCCGCAGGTGTTGTAGCTGTTGTAGCTGTTGTGCTATCAGCCTTCTTTCCGCAGGAAACAAATGCAAAGACCATAACGATTGCAAGAATCATGATGATAGCTTTTTTCATTTTCTTTTCCTCCATTTAGAATAGAAATCAAAATAATGAACAGCACGCCCTAGAGCGTACTGTCTTACAAGTACATCATAAATTGTCGCATTTATCAAGAAAAATCGTGCAAAAGCCTTTTACTATAATAAGGAAAAGTAAGAGAGGCTTGTTTTTCTTAAAATCCCTTTGTCTTTCAGGACAAAAAAATCAGGACTTTTTTGAAACTTGGGTATAATCAGCCTTCAAATCCATTCGGGTTCATGGTCTGCCATCGCCAGGAATCTGCGCACATGCGCTCCAGGTCGTACTTTGCCACAAAGCCAAGACCTTCTCTGGCCTTTGCAGTGTCGGCGTAGACCGTTGCGAGATCTCCCGCCCTTCTCGGACCAATCTCGTACTTGATCTTCTTGCCGCAGGCCTTCTCGTAGGCATGGACGATCTCGAGGACGCTGGAGCCCTTTCCTGTTCCGATGTTGAAGATCTCGCAGCCCTTGTGGGAGGCGGCGTACTTTATGGCAAGGACATGTGCCTGTGCAAGGTCCACCACGTGGATGTAGTCCCTGACACCGGTTCCGTCCGGAGTGTCATAGTCGTTTCCGAAGACTGTCAGGTGGTCACGTCTTCCGATCGCGACCTGTGAGACGTAAGGCATCAGGTTGTTCGGGATTCCCTGGGGATCCTCTCCGATAAGGCCGCTCTCATGGGCTCCAACCGGGTTGAAGTATCTGAGAAGGACGATGGAGAGATCCGGGTCGGCAACGCAGAGAGCCTTGAAGATCTGCTCGCCCATGTACTTTGTCCAGCCGTACGGGTTTGTGCAGTTTCCGGTCTTGCTGCTCTCTGTAAGAGGCATCTCATTGTCACCGGAATAGACGGTTGCACTGGAGGAGAAGACCAGATTCTTCACGTTGTGGGCCCTCATGACCTTGCAGAGGATCATTGAGGCGTCGAGGTTGTTCTGGAAATACTCAAGAGGCTTCTGGACACTTTCTCCAACGGCCTTGAGCCCTGCAAAATGGATGACGCTGTCGATGTCACACTTGCTGAAAACCTCATCGAGGGCCTTCTCGTCACAGACGTCAACATTGAAGAACAGAGGGCGCTTACCTGTGATCTGCTGCACTCTATCAAGCGATTTCTCATGGCTGTTGACCAGATTGTCAACCACGACCACATCATATCCGGCATTTATAAGCTCCACACATGCATGACTTCCGATAAAGCCAGCTCCACCAGTGACAAGAATCATCTTTTTCTCCCTAACAATGCCCTATTTGTTATACATCAAGGCATTTTATTACAATATTTCATTAAAATCGGTATTCGCGTTTGGACACCCAAAAAAGTTGAACCAATTCAGGTTTTATTATATCATATTGCTTTGTTATGGGCGAGTACGTTTTAGACTCCACAATGAAGACAATCCTCAAAAAGCGCCACAAACTCAGCATCGGTGACATCACAGAAGCCACTCCTGAGGCCATTGACGCGTACAATCGCTCAGAATTCAAGCAGTCCATCTTCAAGCAGCTCTACAGGCCGAAGACGGAGAACATCCTGTCCAGGACATTCATCATCCCGGTCACAGAGGGAGCCATCACCGGCTATCTCTTCGAGAAGGTGAAGGACAAGTCGATCGCCGGCCAGAACTCCCTGATAATCTTCTTCCACGACGGTGGATGGATCCTGGGTAACATGAGAAAGTGCGCGGCGGTGTGCAGCAACATATGCAACACCACAGGAGCCACAGTGCTTGCCGTGGACTATCGCCTGGCCCCTCAGTTCAAGTTCCCTACGCCTCTTGAGGACTGCTACAGCGCATTCCTCTGGGCAGCCCAGGGAGCAAGGTACTGGAAGGTCGACCCTGACAAGATCTACGTCATGGGCAACTGCGTCGGTGGAAACCTGGCAGCAAGCGTCTGTCGCCTTGCAAGAGACCGCAAGGGCCCAAAGATCGCAGGCCAGATCCTGCTTTCACCCGTCACCGATGGAAGGATGAGGACCGCAAGCCACGAGGAGTTCTCCGACTGCCCGACACTCTCAAGCAAATCGATGAAGTTCTTCATCCAGAGCTACTCAAGGGAACCGAAGGACATCCTGGACCCTCTGTTCTCGCCTCTTCTTGCAAAGGACCACTCAAGGCTTCCGAGCGCACTGATCCTCTGCGGAGAGTACGACCCGCTCCGTGACGACTCGAACCTCTACGCAGATGCACTGGCAAGCGCAGACACGCCGGCGAAGTGCCTGATGGTCAAGGGCATGTTCCACAGCTTCATCGACTTCCCCAAGCTGGAAGGTTGGAAGGACAGCATGTATGCAGTCTCGACCTTCATCGGTGGCCGTGCTGTTTCTGGAATTGAGATTCTTACAAAGGATGAGAGAAAGCGCCTTGAGCGCAGACCACAGCTTGTGGTCCAGTGATCAGATCCTGACCTTCCTTTCCGGGATGCTTCCAATCAAAAGACCGATTGACTCTTTCTTCAGCATGAACTTCTTGTCGCCGCTTGCGGAGAAATAGCAGTACCAGCACTTCTCGTCTGACTTGTAGTGGACGTCGCAGCCCATTATGTAGGAGCTTGCCCAACCACGCTCGGAAGGGACAAGGATAGGCTCGTTGCTGCAGCGTTCCCACTGGTAGCCGTCGTAGCTCTTCAGAAGAAGCATGCAGGTGCTGGTCCTTCTCTTCTCGGAATCCCAGAATACAGGGCACTGGAAGGCATAGAGGACATCGCCGCAAGGCACGACTCTGATGCTGCCGCAGCCAAGGTTGGACCATTGGTCATCAGGGATCGGCTCCAGAAGCGGGGTCGGGGCAGTTGTCATGACATAGGGACCTGTGAGTGACTTGGATGAGACCGAGCCGAAATACCTTGATACCTTCTGCTTTGTATCCGGCAGAACAAGATGTGAGGCTCCGAAATAGAGTCTGTACTCGTCTCCTGCCCTGATCAGCTGAGGTCGTGAGATCCTTGGGTATCTGAGATAGTCACCGGCATATGGTATGGACCTTCCGTCCAGGAGAAGACGCGGCTTGCTCCAGGTCACAAGGTCCGTCGAGGTCTTCATCTCGATGCAGGAGTAGGAGTCCCTTCTGCCCTCGCCTGTGCGGCGGCTCACAAACGGGATGTTCCTGTCGTGCTTCTCGTAGATGAGGTAGTAGTTCTCGTTCTCCGTGAAGATGAACGGGGAATGGCCTCTGACCTCTATCATACTCCTTGGTTCCCAGGCTATTCCGCTGGTGGAGGTGAAATGGTGGAGCCCGAGCCAGGAGTGGAAGAACATGTGCCACTTCCCGTCACAGCTCTGTTCGGGCAGAAGGACCTGAGGGTCACATATCTTCGGTATGTAATCCTTGCCCGTCAGTAGAGGCTCGTCACTGAACGGGAACCATCTGCACTTCTCCAGATCCTGCAATTTGAATCACTCCGACTTTGGGGAATCGCCGAAATCGTTGCTTCCCTTCTTTCTTCTAGGTGTGATGAGCGGTGCGAAGTTCTTGTCGACATCGACCTTCTTCATGTACCACTTGACCAGACGGCTGTAGACGAACCAGGAGATTCCGATTGAACCGAGGAAGATCACAACAAGCCAGATCTGGGCTGCTGTGGTGTTATCCGGGTCCCCGAACCTTGCAAGAAGGACATAGCCCAGGATCATAAGTGCAAGCATCAGAACAACGTTTATGATTGTGGCGACCAAAACGAAGATCGCGGTGTTCGCCTTCTTTCTCTTCTCACTCTTCATTTCTTCTTCTCCTTACCGGCAAAGATGACCGATATCGCAAACATTATGACAAAGATCACCACGCAGCTGTCGCTGACGTTGAAGGTCGGCCATCTCTCAAGTCCAAAGATACCAAAGAACTTGACGCTGACAAAATCGACCACACCCTCGTTGAAGCGGAAGACCCTGTCGATCAGGGTTCCGATCCCACCACCTGCGATTCCTGCGCAGAACCATCTCTGTGCGTTTGTCAGCAGATTCTTCCTTGTGGCGACCATCCAGCAGATCGCGGCCATCATGGCAATCGGGAGGATTATGAAGACAAGGATCCTCACGAAGCTCGACCCGTTTGCGCCAAGGCTGAAGGCTGCGCCTGTGTTCCTGACATGGCAGATGATGATCAGATCCCCGAAGAAGCTGGCACCAATGGAGCCAAGCGGGATGTATTTCATCACCAGGGCCTTTGTCAGCTGGTCCACAGCCACAATTGCCAAGGTCAGCACAAACGGAAGAAACCGCTTCAAGGTGGAGTTCTTGCTCATTTTTCCCTCATCTTTGCTGTTCATAGGGCAAATATATTACAAACCAAGAGGGATATCAACAAAACAGGTCGAAAGTCCATATTCCTTCTCGACCAATTCCTTGATTGCCTTCACCCCGAAGGTCTCAGTCTCGTAGTGTCCAAGGCAGAGCATGCCGATCCCGGACTCCAGGCAGTCGTTTACAACCGTGTAGCGGCTTTCACCGGTGATCAGCAGATCCAGATTGGCATCCATTGCCTGGAAAACGTCGCCAGCACCCTCTCCGGACACGATTCCCACGTTCCTGAACTTCCTGTCCTTGCAGTTTATGGCATAGTTCGTGTCATTGGTCCTGACACCCAGTCTGGCTATGATCTGGTCGGCATCCAGAGGCTCTGAGAAGGAACCCTTGCAACCCACAGACACACCCCTGAAGAAAGCGAAGGGCTCAACGTCCTGGAGACCCAGTTTCAGGGCCATCTGGGCGTTATTCCCATACTCTGCGTGGGCGTCCAGAGGCAGATGGCAGGCGAAAAGCGCCATATTGTTGTCCAAAAGGGTCTTTACTCTGGCATAATGACGGCCTGTAATTGCAATGGGACGTCCCCAAAACAGTCCATGGTGCACAAATAGGACATCAGCACCCTGTTTTACAGCCTCTTCTATGGTTGCCAGGCTGGCATCAACAGCAAAGGCCACCTTCCTTATCTCTGAATCTGCATCCCCGACCTGAAGGCCGTTGAGGGACATGTCAGCCCCTGCGTAGTTGCCGATGGCCAGGAGCTCTGAAAGTCTTTCCACGAATTCACTTAATCTCATCTCTTGTTCCTTGTCCAAAAGTATAGTTTATTGACACGGGTTTTGCCACTACCTAAAATCAAGGCATGAAGACAGAAGAGCTAGGCGTCCAGCAGGCGCATTTCACATATGACCCATCCCTGATTGCAAAGCTTCGCACACAGTGTGTGAAATCCGGCATCATAGGACAGCCAAGGGCGATGAGCGCCCTCAGGATGGGAATGAACGTCAACACAAAGGGCTACAACATCTACATAAGCGGAGAGGATGGAACCGGAAGGCACACCGCAGTTCGTGAGGTTGCACGCACACTTTCCACGGAAAGACCCGTTCTGGATGCACTCTACGTCTACAATTTCAAGAGACCGCAGTCTCCGTTCCTGGTGACCATACCTTCACCCTACGGCTCGAAGCTCAAGGCAACCATGGACGAGGTCGCACACTTTGTGGAGATGGGCAACTGGACCGAGGCCTCATCAAAGGTCCGAGACATCCAGAGGAAGATCGGGGGCAACAAGCTCCTTGGCCAGTACTTCCTGCAGGTCATAGACGCCCTGGGACACTTTGTCATGGAGCCTGACAAATACCGTGTGAACCTGATCTGCGACAACCAGGGCCGCAAGGACTGCCCTCTTGTTGAGGAGTACCACCCCACCCACGCCAACCTCTTCGGCCAGATATCATCCTCTGACAGACCTGAGCACATGAGACTCTCATCCGGCTCTATGCTCGATGCCGCGGGCGGCTTCTTCGTGGTCAGGGCAGACAAGATCCTTGCCCAGGAGGGCCTCTGGGAGAGCCTCAAGCTCTATGCGGAGAGCTCCAGCTTCATAATCAGAAGCAGCAACGACAAGGACCAGTCCTTCATCAGACCCGTCACAACCCCGATAGCCACAAAGCTCATACTTGTCGGAAGCGACGAGCTGTACGACAAGCTCTGCGATTCAGACGACGAGTTCCTGCGCCTCTTCAAGGTCTCTGCAGAATTCGACTTCTCCATGCCTGCAACGGAGGAGAACATCAGCGGAACAATGGCCTACATACTGGACCTTGCCCAGCGAAACAACCTGAAAAACATCACTGACGATGCTCTGAGCGAGCTTTTGACCTACAGCTCCTGGTACTGCGAGATGCGCAACGAGCTTACCACAAAGCTCTCCTTCCTTGGGGATCTGCTGTTCGAGGCAGACTATGTAGCATCCAGAAAGGGTCTTTCGGAGATAAACGGAAGCTGCATCTGCACAGCCATGGAGGAGCGTGACTTCGCCAACGGCCTTACAGAGGACAAGATAAACCAGGAGATCCAGAGCGGAGAGATGGTCATCTCCCTTGAAGGCACCAAGGTCGGAGTCATAAACGGCCTTGCAGTTATGGACAGGGGCCTTGCCTCCTTCGGGACACCGACTGTCATCTCAGTATCCGTGGCACCAGGCTCCGAGGGAATCGTCAACATAGAGCACGAGGCTGGCCTTTCCGGAGAGATCCACGACAAGGGTCTTCTGATCCTTGAGGGCTATCTCAGAAAGCAGTATGCCAGGACCTTTCCGCTCTCGGTCTATGCGGGAATCTGCTTCGAGCAGTCCTATGCAGAGGTCGATGGAGACAGCGCCTCTTCCGCAGAGCTCTTCGCCCTGCTCTCCGCAATCGGTGAGATCCCGGTTCGCCAGGACATCGCGGTCACAGGCTCCGTCAACCAGCTTGGAGACATCCAGCCTGTCGGTGGAATCAACGAGAAGATCACAGGCTTCTTCACAATCTGCGAGATAATGGGCCTTACGGGACGCCAGGGTGTGATAATCCCGAAGCAGAACATCAAGACCCTGATCCTTTCCTCGAAGGTCCTTGACGCAATAGAGAAGCGCAAGTTCCACATCTACCCGATCTCCACTATCGATGAGGGCATGGAGATCCTGACCCTGCGCCAGAGCGGTGTGCGCAACGTAAAGGGAAACTTCCCGCCGGACACCATCAACCACACAATAGAGAACAGGCTCAGAAAGCTCTATGAGCTCTCCAAGCCAGGCGGTTGATAAAAAGAAAGGCTTCGGTCTCCCGAAGCCCCTCAATCTATGTCGTCACTTCTCAGCTGTTGCTGAAGCGGTTGTCCCAGTCGTTCTCCTTCTGACGTCTCTCGTACTCCTCAGCGGACTCTGTTCTGGTGCTTGTCTTCTCGTAGTCCTCGCCTTCCTTGGCGTAGTAGGTATTCCCTCTTCTTTCCTCTCTGCGTCTACGGGCGGCGTCGCTGTTCATGCCGGCGGTGTAGTCGGTCTCTTCATAGGGATTGATCGGAAGGATCAGACCAACGATGAAATAGACGATCAAAGCAGGTGCAATAGCAGTTGATATTGCAATTATGATGAATACCAGTCTGACGATTCCAACCGGAAGGTCGCGCCACTCGGCAATTCCCTTGCAGATTCCCAGCATCTCACCGTTTCTAGATCTATAAAGTCTTCTTGTAGCCATAGTATTTCTCTCTTCTCCCTGTCTATTTCATCGGCCTCAGCCGTTCATTTCCTTCTTGAGCTTCTCGAGCTCGCTCTCAATCTCTTCCTGTTCCTCGAGGTCCTTGAACTTGGCCTCTGTATCCTTCTCCGCCTCAGACTGGGCCTTGCGCTCGTTCATCTTGTTGATGCGCTCCTCCATCTTGCTGAAGTGATCAACCGGATCCTCTTCCTTGGCCTTGCTCCAGGAGTAGTTGTAGGAATAGCGGGCGTTGCGCTCCTCTCGGGCTCTCTGCTCAGCCTCCTTGGCTGCCTGCTCCCTCATTGCCTGCCACTTGGCCTTGGCTGAGGCGAGCTTCTCCTCAAGCTGTGCGATGTCCTGCTTGTACTTCTTCACAAGTGCATCGTATCTGTCGCTCTCCTCCTTGAGTCTCTCAAGCTCAGCTGTGAGCTTCTTCTTCTCAAGCAGCGCCTCTCTGGCCAGGTCGTCACGGCCCTTGCTGATTGCCAGCTCGGCTCTCTTCTGCCAGCGGTCGATCAGGCTCTCAAGCTCTGCAACCTTTCTCTTGGCGGTGTTCTCGCTTCCGATTGCGGCAGCGCAGTTCGTCTTGATCTCGATGATGGTGTCCTCCATCTCGTTGATCATAAGTTTTATCATCTTCTGCGGATCCTCAGCATTGTCGAGGAGCGAATTTATATTGGAATTGATAATGTCCATGAATCTTGAAAAAACGCCCATGTTCAAATCTCCTTGTTTCAGTCTCGATCAACGGCGATCCGTTGACACAAAACATATAGCAAAAGCCGTGCCAAGTCCAATTATCAGCAAAAAAAGCAAGTTATTCAATATTTAAGGACAAACAAGTCAAGAAATATTGGCAAAAATAACCAAATGTGGTAAATTTAACCATGTGAGCAGTTATAAGGACAGTTACATAGGAGAATCGGAGGTTTTCCTCGACTTCCAGCAAAGAATCGCCGACGCGGCCTCAGTGGACAGGAGCGTTCTTGTCATTGGAGAACGCGGTAGTGGAAAGGAGATGGCAGCAAGCCGTCTGCATTATCTTTCCAAGCGTTGGCAGAAGAACCTAGTGACCGTCAACTGCGCAGCCCTTGCCCCGACTCTGATTGAAAGCGAACTGTTCGGTTATGAACAGGGCGCTTTCACCGGAGCCAATAAAACCAGAAAGGGCCGCTTTGAAGAGGCCCAAGGCGGCACTCTCTTTCTGGACGAAATCGGAAACATACCAATCCAGGTTCAGGAGAAGATCCTCAGAGTCGTCGAGTACGGAACCTACGAACGTGTAGGCTCCTCAGTGACCCATGAGGCTGATGTAAGGATTATAGGTGCAACCAATGCGGATCTCAGGCAGATGTGCAAGGAAGGCAAGTTCAAGGAGGACCTGCTGGACAGACTGAGCTTCGAGGTCATCTTCATCCCGCCACTCAGGGAGCGCGGCGATGACATTCTGCTTCTTGCCAACTATTTCGGCCAGAGAATGGCCATGGAATGCGGTCATGACGACCTTCCGGTGTTCTCTGAGGAGGTCCAGCGCAAGATGCTGTCCTACAACTGGCCTGGCAACGTCAGAGAGCTGAAGAACACCGTTGAGAGGGCCGTCTACAGAAGCAAAGGGGGCATCATCACCTCCCTGCAGCTGGATCCTTTTGAGAATCCATATACAAAAGTAAGCAACGATGCCCCAGTTGAAGATAAGAATGAAAAAACCGAGCTAAATACTCAAGTTATAGGTAGTGATTTCCAGTCACAACAGGCAAGCCAGAAGGAGTTTTCGTTTGATACTCTTCCGCTTGACAGCCTTAATGATGTCAAGGAGTCCCTTGAAAAGAGCTTTGTTCAGCGTGCAATGCAGCAGGCCAACGGCAATCAGCGTGAAGCAGCTAATCTGATGAAGATCACCTACGACCAGTTCCGCGGTCTCTATCGAAAGCATCACAAAGTCCCTTGATTAGGCGTCCTTCTTTTCAGCCAGCTGTGCCTTCAGGGCCTGGAGCTCGCTCTCGACGCTCTCATTGTTCTCCATCTCTGTGAACTTGCTCTCGTTCTCATAGCTCTTTGCAGCCACTGCAGCCTCAGCCTCAAGGCGCTCGACCTTCTCCTCCATCTCATTGAAACGCTTGATTGCAGCGCCGCAATCGGTGGAATTGATCTGCTTCTCGATCTTGATCTTCTCTTTGGCATGCTGTGCACGTGCAACGAGTGTTCTCTCCTTGCTCTTGACCTCGTTGAGCTTCTCGGTCAGCTTGATGATCTGGCCCTCCTGGCTTGCATTGATGTTCTTCAGCTCTGCGATTTCGGTCTCAAGGGCTGCTGCCTTTGATGCTGCGTTCTGCTTCTCGCCGATGGCCTCGCGGGCAAGATCGTCCTTTCCGTTCTTCACAGCAAGCTGTGCTCTTACATCCCAACGACCTGCGGCCTCTTTCTGTACCTTGTACTCAGCCTCTCTGGCTGAGATGTTGGCCTTGGTCTCTGCTGCAGATGCCTTTGCCTTGTCCAAGCTCTTCTCCATCTCAACGATGGTGTAGCGGATCATCTTTGCCGGATCCTCAAGCTTATCAAGTGCATGGTTCACGTTTGAACCGAAAATGTCGTGGATTCTTCTAAATGCGTTCATATCAAAATCTCCTTGTTTCGTTTTTCAGCGTCCTTGCCGGACACTCACATAGTTGCAAAACCCGTGCCAAGTCTACGCAATTCCTTTGTTCATAAAGACTTGGAACGAGAGCGAAATTGACTCTGTTTTTCTTTTCCCCCAAGTTGGTGAAATTTACCACCTCCCCTCCTACATCTTCCATATTCTTATGGTCGCCTCTACCGATTGCAGCCGGATTTCTACCGTTCACATGTAATCGCAACACAGGCGCCGGCAAATGCGTCATGTTGAGGATGCAAGGAGGAAGCCGATGGACTTCAAGCTCATAATTGATCCGGACAAGAACGAGCAGGTTGTGGTTACAGCACAGAGAAGATGAACAAGAAGATTGCGAAATAAAAACAGACTAGGCTTTACAAATATGGTATATATCACATATCATTAGACCATAGGAGAATCTATGCCTACAATCAGCATCTTCTATGGGATAATGATAGTGATGTATCTTAGAGACAAGGAACACAACCCTCCTCACATTCATGCAATAACCCAAGATTTTGATGCTCCTTTCGACATAGAAACAGGAGAAATGATGGAAGGCTTTTTTCCACCAAGGGCAAAATCACTTGTAAAAGAATTCATTCTCAAAAACAAGGATGAATTATTGGAAATGTGGGAAACAGGCATTTATCATAAGATATCCCACGACTAAAAAGGAAAAGGATAGCATTATGTTCCACAAGGCATTGTCACTGAAGTTCAAGGAAGGGACCACCGTTGAGGTGAAGTTCCAGGATGGAAAGGTAAAGCAATATGATATGCAGGTTCTGTTTGATAAGTATCCACAATTGGAAGCACTTAAAGACAGAACATTGTTTGAATCAGGCAAATTGATGAGTCCATATGGAATTGTCTGGAACGATGACCTCGATATAGAGACAGAGACAATCTATCAGGAAGGAAAGACAGTTGGCACAGAGTATGTGTCTCTTCATTCCGCTTCAGCCTCTGCAGTAGCAGAAGCTCGGGCACAGTATGGAATGTCACAGAAAGAGCTTGCAGAAGCCACTGGAATTGACCAGGGAGACATCTCAAGAATTGAAAGAGGAATCTCCAACCCATCAGTTGGAACCTTGGAGAGAATCGCGAAAGCCTTTGGTAAAGATCTTGAAATAAAGATCAAGTGATGATCAGAACCATCTCTGCAGCAGGATGCCTGCAGCGACTGAGACGTTCAGAGAGCCCTTTGCACCACCCATCGGGATGGTTATCCTGCTACCGCAGCACCTGAGGACGTTGGGGCTGATCCCGAACTCCTCTGAGCCAAGGACAGCCACACCCCGTCTGGAGAACCGGAACTCGTTGATGTCGGTTCCACCCAATTCAAGGGCAAGCACTTCCTCTGGTTTGTACTGTTTGAGAAATGCCACAGTATCGTCCTCGGACATGAACAGCCAGGGAATGACGGCTGTGGTGCCTCTGGAGGTTCGCTCTGCACGCACATGGTCCGGAGATGCAGTGCCTTCAACAAGGATTATCCTTTCTATTCCGAAGGCCTCGGCGCTTCTGAAGATCGCACCCACATTGTAAGGACTCCTGATTCTGTCCAGAACAAGGACCTTGTCCTGGATTGTGCGCTGATTCTCATCCAGATTGCCCTCATCGTCCCTGAAATCCCAGTCCGAGGGCTCGGCACCGAGGTCCGAAAGGAGCTTCTGGCTCATGTCCTCAAGTTTGAAGGCGGTGCTTTCAGGGTCTGACCAGTCGTTTATCAGCTCGAAACCACCTACCGGAAGGATCTCATTGATGTACTCATAGTCAACAGTCTGCTTGTTTTTCAAGGCGACTGCTGCTTCATGGAGTATCATTGAGACTTTTCGGGTTCGGGTTCTGTCTTTCAGCGTCAGAAGCTTCTTCTTTGTGATCACTCTTCGTCTTCCTCTTCCTCTGAGACGTTCTTCTCAGGTGGAAGCACAACCAGTGCGAACTCGCCCTTGACCACCTTGAGCTGGGAGATGACCTCCGACGGGGTCCCGTAGATGAACTGCTCGAAGGCCTTTGTCATCTCACGACCAAGAACAATCTTTCTGGTGTCGTCCAGAGCCTGCAGCTCTCCGAGGGTCTTGAGGATCCTGAACGGGGATTCGTAGATAATGAAGGCCTCGTTTCTTTCTAGAAGCTCCTTCAGTCTGGTCTTTCTGCGGCCGCTCTTCGGTGACAGGAAGCCCTCGAAGGTGAAGGTCTTTCCTGCAAGGCCGCTGGCTGAGATAAGGGTCACGGATGCACTGGCACCGGGGATAGGGACCACGGTGAAGCCTGCCTCACGGACTGCGCGGACCAGACGGCTGCCCGGGTCGCTGACACCTGGGGTGCCTGCATCGGAGCAGTACGCTACGTTCAGTCCCTGCTCCATAAGATTGATGATGCCCTGGCTGGAGGCGGCCTCATTGTGTGCGTGGCAGGCGATCAGGCGCTTTCCGGTTATCTCCAGATGGGTCAGCATGGTCTGCGTATGGCGGGTGTCCTCGCACGCAATGACATCGACCTCCTTCAAGGTCTTTATCGCCCTGAGGCTTATGTCATCGAGATTGCCTATTGGTGTTGCAACAATGTAGAGAGTACTCATATCACCGCCCATACATAAAGAGAGACCACATTGCGTGGTCTCCCGTGGAATTCTCAGTTCTTCTCAGACTCTTCGGTCTTGAAGTAGATCTTCAGCTCATCAAGCTGCTTCTGGTCCACGTCGTTCGGGCAATCGTCCATCGGCGAGACAGCGAAGCTGTTCTTCGGGAAGGCGATGACCTCCCTGATTGAGCTCTGCTCGCTCATGATCATGACCATACGGTCGATGCCAGGGGCGATTCCACCGTGTGGTGGTGGTCCGAACTTGAAGGCGTTGAGCAGGAAGCCGAACTTCTTCTCCGCCTCCTCGTCCGAGAAGTTGCAGATCCTGAAGATTCTCTTCTGCAGATCCACATCGTGGATTCTGATGGAACCTGAAGCGCACTCGTAGCCGTTGACGACCATGTCGTAAAGGTCTCCACGGACCTCTCCGGGATTCTCCTCCAGTGTTGGGATGTACTTGGCCTGTGGCATGCTGAACATGTGGTGTGCAGCCTCCCAGTGGCCCTCGTCCTCGTTGTACTCGAACAGTGGGAAGTCGACGATCCAGCAGAACTCGAAGCCCGGCTTGATCAGGTTGAGGTCCTTACCGATCTTGCTTCTGACGGCACCTGCAGAGGCGCAGCACTTCTTCCAGGACTCCTGTGCGACCATGAAGATAACATCGCCTTCCTTTGCACCGAGGTATGAGCAGAGCTCGGCCTCAAGACCTGCGAAGTACTTGGCGGCGCTTCCGCTGAGGGCATTGTCTGCACCGACCTTGATGAACGGAACGAACTTTGCACCATAGACCTTGGCAGCCTCACCGACGGAATCGAGGTACTTTCTTGTGAAGTCGAAGCCCTCTGTCTTAGGTGCCACGACTGCCTTGACTGAACCCTTGTTCGCAAGGATCTCCTTGTATGCGTCGAAGGTTGACTTCTCGATGATGTCCTTGATGTCCTTGATCTCGCATCCGAATCTGAGATCCGGCTTGTCGCAACCATAGGTGTTCATTGCATCGTAGTAGTCGATTCTTCTGAAGTGAGCAGGAAGCTTGTAGTTCATGACTCTCTGGAAGACGTAGCCGAAGAGCCTCTCCATGAGGGAAAGGACATCGTCACGCTTCACGAAGCTCATCTCAAGGTCCAGCTGTGTGAACTCGAGCTGTCTGTCTCCACGTGAATCCTCGTCACGGTAGCAGCGGGCGATCTGGAAGTACTTGTCAAAGCCGCTGACCATAAGAAGCTGCTTGTAGAGCTGCGGGCTCTGTGGAAGAGCATAGAACTTTCCAGGATATTTTCTGGAAGGGACAAGGAAGTCTCTTGCACCCTCTGGTGTGGATCTGATCAAGGTCGGGGTCTCGATCTCGTAGAAGCCCTCGTCGCAGAGATAGTCTCTGATGGCCTTGATGAACTCGTGTCTGAGCTTGATTCGCTGCTGAAGACCCTCGCTTCTCAGGTCCAGGAACCTGTACTTCAGTCTGAGGTCCTCGTTGACGACCTGGTCACCGTCGATCATGAAAGGAAGTGTGGCGCAGCGTGAGAGAATTGCGATCTTCTCAGCCTTGACCTCGACCTCTCCGGTCTCCATGTCTGGGTTGATCATGTTCTGTGGTCTCAGTCTGACAAGGCCTGTAACTGCAATGCAGTATTCCATCTTGAGTTCGGAAGCGGTCTTCTGAAGCTCCTCGCTGGCGTCATCGTCAACGACTACCTGGGTGATTCCGTATCTGTCACGAAGGTTGATGAAATGAAGGGCTCCGTGGTTTCTGTCACGGTGAACCCATCCGTTGAGGACAACTGTCTTTCCAGCATCAGCAGCCCTGAGCTGTCCACATGTCACGGTTCTCTGATCAAAGTTCATTTTTAATCCTCTTTTAATGCCAAGCTGCACGTAATGTGTGACAAGGCTGAATAACGACTAAATATTAACACTATGTATTTTCTTCTTCAATATTGAATCATCACTGGAATAACAAGTCACTTGTGAATAATATATGGGTGGAGGCGCCAATGACCACCAGATCCAACATCCACGCCCACTGCACCTACTGCGACGGCAAGAACACGATTGAAGAGATGATCCAGGCCGCAATCAAAAGCAACCTGATCTCGTTCGGCTTCTCCAGCCACGCCCACACAGACTATGATTTCGACGACTGCCAGGTCATGGATGTGGACGGCTACTTCAATGAGCTCGAGGCCATGAAGCAGAAATACAGGGACCAGATCATAATCTTCAAGGGAATGGAGCTGGAATCCCTGGTGAAGGGCCCCGATGGAGGCGATGTCCTGCCTGAAATCGACCCAAGGTGCGACTTCACGATAGGCTCCTGCCACTTCACAAGACCCAACGGCAAGTATTTTTGCATAGATTACAAGCCGGAAATGCTTGATGATGCCATAAAAGAGTTTGGAAGTGTTGAAGACTTCATTGATGATTACTTTACAGGCTATCTTTCATTCGTAGATGCAATACCTTTCGACGTCGTCGGACACATAGACCTGTACACGAAATTCAATGAGAAGCACCCGATTCTGGACCAGGACAGCAAAAAGTACCAGAATCAGGTCCTTCACTACATAGACCAGATCGTAAAGTACGACAGAATCTTCGAGGTCAACACCGGAGCGATCAGCCGCGGCTACAGATCCACCCCGTATCCACACCCGTTCATCCTTGAGAGACTTCTTGAGAAGAAGGCCCCTGTTATGATCACCTCCGACACACACAGTGTGAACTCGGTCACCTGCTGTTTCGACGAGACGGAGAGGCTTCTTAAGGACATCGGCTTCACAGAACAGATGCAGCTTACAGAAAAAGGCTTTGTCTCCGTACCTCTATAAGGCATTTTCCGAATTGTTTGCCTGATCGTCCATTTCCTGATAAAATAGTGATATGAGTACAAGGAAAAGCAGAATCAGGGTTTTCGACACATTCACAAAGGCCCTCAACCTCCTTGAGGAAGAGGACAGACAACTGTACAGCTGGCCTAGAAACAGGCTGGCGCTTTCACATGCCCTGGCAGAGCATCTGCATGACCTTGTAGTCAAGCTCGACCCCAAGCTCTCGGTCGACCTCTGCCCCTCCTTCACCCGTTCCAGCAAGGCTATCAACCCGGACATCCTGGTGCACAACCGCGCCACGGGAGTCCAGCTTCTCAGCATCGTCTGCAGAAACGAGTACATCACGGAAGCCGAGCAGGCAGATCTGATCAAGTACCGCAAGGAGAGCAAGTGCGAGCTTATCCTGGCCCTCTCCTTCATGGTCCAGCGCAACTACATGCTTGTCTACGTTGCCGGAGAGGACAGGATCGAGTACTACCACTTTGACAGGAACTTCCACACCCTGGAGCCTGTAAGGAAGAAATCCCTTGAGGACCAGAAGGAAAGCAAGGACCAGCTCACACTCTACAAGATGCTGAAGAAGCACTGAGGAATCAATGGCAAACAAATACCAACTTGAGACCATCCCTGTCTGGGACGGCATACAAAGCGGAAGCGAATGCTTCATCTGCGACCTCATGGCGCAAGCCGAGCGTGACAGTCTGGAGTTCTTCCTTGGCTCCTCAGTCATGAACCCGGAGACACGCGTGAAGGTCAACGCCACAGGCTTCTGCCCGGAGCACACCGCAAAGCTTGTGGAGTCAGGCCATCCGAACTCGATGGCGGTTCTCTGGGAGTCCCACCTTGCACGCACACGTGATGACCTCAAGAGCGTCTTCAAGGAGCTGGATTCACCACGCAATCTGAAGAAGACCATAGCAAAGCTGGACTCGGTTCTGGATGACCGCGAGCACGGCTGCCTTATCTGCGACAGGATGCGCGACCGCCTTGACCGCTACTGCTTCACGATCCCATACATCTGGGGCGAGGATCCGGAGTTCCGCAAGGCCTTCGATGCCAGCAAGGGCTTCTGTCTCCACCACATGTCACACATTCTGAAGATGTCTCTCGATGCCCTGGATTCAAAGAAGCAGAAGGAGTTCGCCGTTGCACTGAGCGCACTCCAGCAGCGTAATCTCCAGCGCACAGCGGACGACCTTCTCTACATGACTGAGAAATACAAGAGCGAGAACAGGGACAAGCCTTGGAACGGATGCGAGGACGCACAGCTTCGCGCCGTCTACAAGGAGATCGGCAAGGGTCGCTGCTAGGCCCTAGTGCCTTTCATCGAAATTGGTATAGCACTCACAGAATCTGGCGCTGAAGGAAGGCTCCTCTCCCTTTGCGTACAGATGCCCAACGTCTCCGTAGGACAGAACTCTGAAATTTGCAATCCCCTCGGTTCTCTCCTCTGTTGCAATGGTCGTCAGACTTGCCGGAGCCGGGGCGAAACCCTGCAGCATCACAAGCGGCGAGATGCCCAGGAGATAGGATGTGAACACAGCCTGGACGCCCAGGTGGCAGAAGATCACAATGATGTCATTGTTTGGGGAAATCGCTTGGTAGACCTCACCAGAACGCACATAACCGTGATTTGCAAGCAGCTCATCAAGTCCCTTTGTGACCTTCAGATACTCCTCTTTCACGTTGGTTCCCTTCAGCTCCGGAGCCTCTAACCAATGGTCCTTGTCAAAGAAGAGTCTCTGCTTTGTCCAGTCCTGTGGAAGCCAGTCCCAGAAGATGCTAAGCTCACCCGGGACATTGGGTTTCTCACACCTTCCCTCGAACTCCCTGAGCCACGGGAATACAGTTGCCTCCCTGCCCATCCTGTCCAGTGTGAACGATGCAGTTCTTCTGGCTCTTCCAAGCGGGGAGCAGTAGAAATCCTTGACATCGAGCTTGCAGAGCCTGTCGGCCAGCAAGGCGGCTTCAACATCGCCTTTTGCAGTCAGAGAGTCATGTTCGTAATCAGGCTCGGCATGCCTTGCAACCAGTATCTTCATATTCGATTCCCCCCGTTTGGATTACAGTATAACCGATTGGAAAACTGTTGCAACAATTGCTTTGGCAAGATAGAAAGTAAGAAAAACAAGGGGAATACTATGGATAAGGTAACATTGGGATCTACGGGAATAACTGTCTGCAAGAACGGCTTCGGCGCACTGCCGATCCAGCGCGTCACAAAGGACGAGGCTGTAAGGATCATCAGAAAGGCCTGCCAAGGCGGAATCCAGTTCTTCGACACGGCGATCAAGTACACAGACAGCGGGGCCGAGCTTGACCAGTGGCTCTCCTGCATAGACAACCCACCCCGCATGACAGAGGAGATGAAAGCCATAATAGAGAAGGACCGCGCAGAGCTTGCCGGGGACTTCTGCAGAGGCTGCGGCTACTGTGCACCTTGCACTGTGGGCATCAAGATCAACGAATGCGCCAGAATGAGCCAGCTGATCAGACGCAGCCCAAGCAAGCGCCTTCTTGAACAGGAGACCATAGATAAGATGCGCAAGGTCAACGAGTGCATCGAGTGCGGCGTCTGCATGACACGCTGCCCATACGAGCTGAAGATCCCTGAGCTCCTGAGAAAGAACCTCGAGGACTACGAGAACATCCTGGCCGGAAAAACCAAGGTTGCAATCGTCTGAAATGGCACTGATTGAAGCACAGAATTATTTTTTTTATTCTGTACCTCCAAAACAAAAAGGGTGCGTCCGAAAACGCACCCTTGAATGAGTTTCAATTGAAGACTTAGCGTCTTACAAGAGCCTCTGCCTTGGCGACCATGTCCTCTGCGTTGAAGTGGAAGGCCTTCATCAGATAGTCGAGCTTTCCGACCTCTCCGAACTGCTCTCCTACGCAGACGAAGTCCATCTTTGCCGGGTATGTGGTTGCAAGATGAGCTGCAACTGCCTCTCCGAGACCACCGGCGTAACGTGCGTTCTCGCAGACCAGGACATGACCTGTCTCCTTGGAGACCTTGTCCAGGATCTCTGTGTCCAGAGGCTTGATTGTGTGCATATCAATCAGAGTAGCCTTGATTCCCTTCTTTGCAAGCATGTCGACTGCCTTCTCGGCCTCGTTGACGATGACCTCTGAGGTTGCGACGATTGCAAGGTCCTGACCCTCAGCAAGGACGTTTGCCTTACCAAGCTTGACCTGACCTGGAGCATAGCGGTGTGTTGCACCCTTTCTGCGGAGTCTGGTGTATGAGCAGTGACCGGTCTCGAAGGCCTGGAGTGTGAGCTCATAGCAGCTCTGTGTATCGGAAGGATCAAGGACGATCAGCTCAGGGATGAGTCTCATAAGACCTACATCCTCGAACGGCATGTGTGTTCCACCGTTGATCTGTGCTGTGACACCGGCATCGGTTCCGATGAGGTGGACAGTCTGTCCTGCATAGTTTGCTGACAGATAGAACTGGTCGTATGCACGGCGGGATGAGAAGCATCCGAAAGAGTGTGCATATGGAACGAAGCCCATTGAGGAGAGACCGGAGGCGACTCCGACCATGTTGGCCTCGGCGATACCGACGTTGAAGAAACGATCCGGGAACTCCTTCTTGAAGGAACCGCTGTTGATGCAGCTTGAGAGGTCAGCATCGAGGAAGACGACTTCCTTGTGCTCCTTTGCCAGATCAATGATGGCGGCCATCAATGCATCTCTCATATCGTTGATTGAAGATGTGTCTCTCATTTTGCACCTCCGTTAAGGACGCTGATTGCGTATTCTTCGTTCTCTTTGCTGATAGCCATACTGTGGTTGGCCTTGATACCCTCACCAGGGGCATAGCCCTTGGACTTGATGGTGTCGAGAATGATCATGCTTGGGCGGCACTTGACTGCCTTTGCGTTCTGGACTGCCTCATCGATGGCCTTGAAGTCATGGCCGTTGATTCTCTGGACGTGCCAGTTGAATCCGAGCCAACGGGTGTCGATGTTGTCCATGTTGATGATGTTCGCTGTGTAGCCGTCAAGCTGCTGGCGGTTGAAGTCCGTGAAGGCGATCAGGTTGCCAAGCTTCTGTGTTGAAGCGAACTCTGCGGCCTCCCAGATCTGTCCTTCCTGGCTCTCGCCATCACCGATCATTGCATAGGTGAAGGAGCTCTCGCCCTTCAGTCTCTGGCCAAGTGCGATTCCGACAGCTGCGCTGAAGCCCTGTCCGAGGGAACCTGTTGTGAAGTCAACACCAGGGGTCTTCTTCATGTCGCAGTGGCTTGGCAGGTTTGTTCCGCCCTGGTTGAGAGTCATGAGCCACTCCTTCGGGAAGTAGCCCTTCTCTGCAAGTGTTGCATAGACGGATGGACCTGCATGGCCCTTTGAGCAAACGAATCTGTCTCTTCCCTCCATCTTTGGATTGGATGGGTCGATGTTCATCTCGTGGTAGTAGAGATAAGTAAGCACTTCAACGATGGACATGGCACCGCCAATGTGTCCATTTCCGAGGTGCGCGATTTCACGGATTGTTGAAATCCTAATGTCTGTAGCTTTCGCAGTCAAAGACTCGATGGTCTGAGTATCAAGCATCAGTGTTCCTCTCAAAATAAGATATGGCATTATCATATCATTCTACAACAATACTTTCAATGAAAATTTTCATCCGGTAAATAATATCCCAACAGCAGAGCATTCTTGTGTCAAAGAAGGCAATTGCATATAATCAAGCAGTAAATCAAAACAGGAGATTTAACATGAGACAGAGTAGATTGTTTTCAAAGACCCTCCGCGAGGCTCCGAACGGTGCCGACTGCAAGGGTTACGAGTATCTTCTCAGAGCAGGATATATAGATCAGCTGGCCGCCGGCATCTTCTCACTCCTCCCTCTCGGATTCAGATCGATCCAGAAGATTTCCACCATCGTCCGCCAGGAGATGGACGGCCTTGGGGCCCAGGAGATCCTGATGCCGGTCGTGAACCCAGGAGACATCTGGAAGGAGACAGGCAGATTCTACAGCATCGACAAGGAGATGAGCCGCTTCAAGGACCGCAACGACAGAGACATGGTCCTTGCCATGACCCACGAGGAATGTGCAACAGACCTCGGAAGGAACATGATCGATTCCTACAAGAGACTGCCTCTTCTTGTGTACCAGCTCCAGACCAAGTGGCGTGACGACCCAAGACCAAGGGCAGGCCTGATCCGTGTCCGTGAGTTCACAATGAAGGACAGCTACAGCTTCGACAAGGACCAGGAAGGACTCGAGAAGGTCTACAAGGCCCACTACGACGCATACTTCAGAATCTACGGCAGATGCGGACTTCCGGTCATCGCAGTCGGTTCAGACAGCGGAATGATGGGTGGAAAGGTAGCACACGAGTACATGTACCTCTCACCTATCGGCGAGGACACGATCATCACCTGCCCTGAGTGCGGATACACAGCAAACAGACAGGTCGCAAGGTTCCAGAAGGACTACTTCGCAGAGGAGCCTAAGGCCAAGGAGATGGTCGCGACACCGAATACAAAGACCATCGAGGAGCTCTGCGCACTTCTGAACATCCCTGCACGCAAGACCGCAAAGGCCCTGTTCATGGTCGGATCCTTCATCAATGACCAGACCGGAGAGGAAGAGGACAAGCTTGTAGTCGGAATCGTCCGCGGAGACATGGACATCGAGGAGAACAAGCTCCAGAACGCAGCCAAGGCCAACAGCCTCAGACCTGCACATGAAGAGGAGATCGTGGCAGCCGGCATGGTACCGGGCTTCGGTTCCCCGATCGGATGCAAGGAAGGCACAATCGTCATAGTCGACGACTCAGTGGCAAAGTCCAACAACCTGGTCGCAGGTGCGAACAAGGAAGGCTTCCACTACATCAACACCAACTTCGGCGTTGACTACAACGGAGTCGTGGCCGACATCGCAAGCGCCGCTGACGGATACCGCTGCCCAACCTGCGGAAAGCCGCTCTCAGCCTCAAAGGGAGTCGAGGTCGGAAACATCTTCCAGCTCGGAACCAGATACTCTGAGGCGATGAACTGCTACTACCAGGACGAGAACGGACAGCGCAAGCCTGTCATCATGGGAAGCTACGGAATCGGAATCGGAAGACTGCTCGCCTGCCTTTGCGAGGAGTACAACGACGAGAACGGACTCAAGCTGCCTATCGCAGTCGCCCCGTTCCAGGTCCACTTCATCAGCCTGATCAAGGACACAGAGGTCTCCGAGAAGATATACAACGAGCTCGAGGCCGCTGGAATCGAGGTCCTGTACGATGATAGAAAGGAGAGCGCCGGAGTCAAGTTCGCAGATGCAGACCTGATCGGAATCCCAATCAGGATCACTCTTGGAAACAGAAGCTACAAGGAAGGAAAGTGCGAGGTCAAGCTCCGCGCCAACGAGGAAGAGGTCATGAGCTTCGACCTGGACAACCTTGCAGCAGAGGTCAAGGCCCTCATTGCAAAGCTCAGTTAAGAGGGGCTGAAGCGGTTTCAGCCGCCAAGCAAAAAGGAGCTTTGATAACATATTCGAGTAGAGCCGGGTCCGCCCGGCTCTATCTTTTTGCGCTTTTGATTTGGATGTCAGGTATTTCTACATAGAACCCCAAAAATCAGCTTTCATGTAGAAAAAGACTACATGAATTCGAAAAACAAGCTGTCTATGTAGAACTTTTTTCAATCGAGCCTAGGATCTTCGCTCTTCTGGCTGCCAAGCTTGGCGCGGTCCTTCATCTTCTGCTTGTACATCTCGGCATCAGCCATCTTGATGATGTCCCAGACTGCTTTCTCGTTGCGTGAAGGCACGTAGTCTGCATAGCAGCCGCTTGAGCAGGAGAGCTTGTACTCGTTGCAGGTGTTTGATCCGTCGATTCCGATCATCAGGCGACGCATCATGGCGCCCATGTCGACCTCGACGTCACTGAACAGGATGTAGAACTCGTCTCCACCACTTCTGAACGGAACGCCTCTGTTCTCGAAGCACTCCTTCAGGCAGTTGGAGAAGTCCCTTAGCATCTGGTCACCCACATCGTGGCCATAGGTGTCATTCGTCTTCTTCAGGCCGTTTAGGTCACAGACTATGCAACCCACTCTGTAGAACGGAGCAGAGGATCTGGTCGCAAGCTCTGATATGTAGGCCTCGAGGCCTCTTCTGTTTCCAAGTCCTGTGAGGGTGTCCGTCTTGGCCATCACCAGGTAGTCTCCGGCCTTGCGGCCCTCAACGACAAGGTTCATAAGATAGAAGAGGAAGGCAATGCTCTGGACAATTGCGAAGACGACAAGGCTCAGAAGCATCAGCACCGAAATGTTAGAGGTTCTGCCTCTGTAGATGTTGTAGGCCTGAGAGGCTCCTCCGGCAATCAGCATCAGAGACCCGAAGAACATGGCATGGGTTCTGGCAGTTGTCTTTCCGTGTCTGTACTCCCTGACCGTCTGAACCGCAGATGAAACAAGGACCACGCCGCAGATCAGAGCCGTTGAGACATAGGACTCTATTAGGCTGACCGCCTTTGAGAGGACAAGTGAATTCACTATGACCATGTTCAGGAAGGAAAGGATGACGAGCGCTATGTTCAAGGTCTTGTTCCCTGTGAAGTAATGGTACACATAGAGGCTGAACGAGATCGGGAACAGCAGGAAGGTTTCATTCGCTATGACACTCAGAAGCCCCGGGTTGATCCCCGAGTACGAGAGAACCTTGATGTTGGACACGACCCATATGGTCGCAATGGACACGAAGACTATGAAGTAGTTGTATGACGCCGGGATGGTGTACTTCTTCCTCCCCAAGATGGCGAAGAGGATTATCAGGAGCACCAGGACGAAGGACAGAATCGCGAAGACCATTCCAGGAATCGATTCCTTGTAATCCCTGTAGGCAACATCATAGCCGCTTCCGAAGTAGATCGGGTTGACGGTGA
>DMOO01000105.1 GCA_003456855.1 Sphaerochaeta sp. | reverse complement strand
TTGGAGAACGTACCCTCAGGTACGGATGTGGGTTCAAACGGCTGGCCTATGCTTCTGAAGTAGATCAGAGCTTCATTGCCATGGATTCTGAGAAGTATGTCGGCATGGTCATCCTTCCTAAGTGGACTATTGTCCATGATGTAGGAGATCATCTCCTCAACGGAAAGCGAGATCAGCACCGCCCTCTTCTCATTCATGCCATGCTCCTGGCAGAAGGTCTGGACTTCCTGGACTGAATCGAAGGCGCTTGGCTCATTCATCCTTATGGTGATGTCATAGATGAAGACATCATCAGGCTCGGCTTCAATGAGAAGGTTTCCGGTGTAGCGGCCATTGGATCTGGCAACTATCATTCTGTTCACCAGAAGTATTCCACAGAGAAGGACAAGCGAATTGACAGGGAAAGCAATCCAGATGCCGTTGAGTCCGACTATGCCTCCGAAGACCAGACAGAATGTGATTATCCCCACAACACCATCGAACAGGCTGATGGCAACAGAGTAGAGCTTCCTGGAGATGACCTGGAAATAGGACATGAACACAAGGGTGAAGCCCCTGAACACGAACATTACCGAGAAGATCCTAAGCCCAAGTATGGCCGCAGCCGAGTAGTCCGGTGACACATTGTAGATCTTGATCATGATGTTCGGAAAAGCCTCGAACAGCGCTAAAATCAAGATGTTCATGGCAAACTGGACCTTCAATACCCTCTTCATCAGAAGCTGAAGACCATTGTGGTCCCTCTGCCCGTACAGGGATGCGGCAATAGGTATCATAGCATCGATCGTACCACTGATCAGGATAGAGGCTATGGAGACCACCTGCATGCACAGGGAGAAGATCGTCACACCCATCATCCCTGCCAGACGTGCGGCATACCAGTTGCAGAAGGCTATCTTTATGCAGTAGCCGATCTGGTTGGTGGCTGAGGCGCTGCCTCTGACCATGATAGATGGAACGCGTTTGAACTCCTTGACCTTCTGCAGTGCCAGAGGGAGCTTTATCCTGCCCATCAAGACCATGATAAGCAGGTAGATGGCACCAGCCAGATAACCTGTGAAGGTGGCCAGCGCAGCACCCTTGAGGCCCATGTTCAGAAAATGGATGTAAACATAATCCATGAAAAGGTTTACAACGTTGGCAATGATGTTGATTATAGTACCTATCCTTGGGCAGCCCAAGGCGGCCATGTTGATGATGATTATCTGAATCGGGATTATCAGGATTCCTGAGATCAGAAGGAACCTAAGATAATCTGTGAACTCACCCAGCGCAGAGGCCTCTGTGCAAAGGGCCTTTGAGAGCGGGCCCAGGAATACAAGCCCGAATATGACTATAAAAGCTGAAATGAATAATGAGGTTAGGATGGTCACGGAGTATGCGATCCTCGCCTGCTTTGTATCCTGCTTTCCGCTGAACTCGGAATAGACTATGGAGCCTCCGACACCCAGGAACATGTAGATGAAGGCAAAGAGGAACATCACAGGGCTTGCCACGTTGACCAAGGCCATGGCCTCGGCCCCAAGGAGCTGGGAGACTAGTATACCATCGACGAACTCGTTCAAAGAGATAGCGATGTTGCTGAAAATCGTAGGGAGCAGGAACTGTGAGAACTTCCTGTTCAGGATGAAGCCGCTTCTTTCAGATCTTTTCATTTGCTCCCACCACATCACCGCAGTTGCCTGGTTTCGGAGGCTCGATCAAGAATCTCTTGATATACAGGAGCAACTCCGCACCACGCTTTCCATATGAAAGGTATTTATATACAGATTCAGGGATTATCACCTTTCCACCTTCCCTTACCTTGTCCATGGTGCCGAACATCAGTCTCAAAAGATCCACCTCGTTTCTCTCTATCAGGCTCTTCTGGTAACCGATTATGCAGTACTCGAATCCCTTGTGGGCATCGTCAAGTGTATCTGGTGTGACAACCTGGGAGCCTTCAATGCCCTTGTCATCATCCTTTGCAATAAGGATGCTGCCACAGGCTCCATGCCTCTTGATGATGGCCTGATAATCGATCTTGGCCTCACCATCCTCCTTGAACCATCTCCTTGATGTGCCGTCATTTATGATTAGCTGGAAATAGTCCTTCTCGACAAACTGGAGAAGATGGAGGTCCTCCATGACAACCGACTCGTCATCATGGATCATGAAGATGCTTCCGCCTGCAGTATCAAGATCCCTTGTCTTGTGGTAGACATGGTTTGCGTACTCGCTGCTTGCCTGAACCTTGTAGGTACTGCGCAACTGGCGTGCAATCTCCCACAGAGGATGAGCCTCAGCATCAGTGTCCTTCGGAACCATGATGAATTTGAGTGCATACTTTCTCTTTGGTCTGTATGGCTTAAGGGCATCACGCCTGAACTTCTCCGGATCCAGAAAGGCATCCAGAATGCTGTCAGTCTCATGCTGGCCCATAACCTGGTCCAGAAGCTCACCCGGCATGGATCCACCCATCGGACGGCAGTTGACCTCTATGAGGACAGGTCCCTTCTCGTCCACCATGAACTCGCCATGGATCTCACCGTATTTGAAGCCGATTGCATCGGCGACCTTGAAGGCATAGTCAACTAGGTCGGTGTGGCCAGGCTCCAGACGGTTGATGGATTCCATGCAGTCATAGATGTTTCCACCCTCTGCAGTCTGCTTCTTTGCATATCGGAATATTGATGAAAGCCTATGGAATCCGTTTGAGGATATGATGTTGACTTTGTACTCCGTTCCTCTGATCCTCTCCTGAACAAGTGCGTTGGCGTTCTCATGTCCAAAGTAGGTCGTCATGCCCTCAACCTTGGTGACGGCCTCCTGAACCTCTTCCAGATTGTCGCACAGGAACACTCCTACGCTGGCTGCACTTACAACAGGCTTCACAACAGCTGATGTGAAGCCGTTCTCATTGCAGAAGGCCAAAGCCTCTTCAGGGGTCTTGACTATCTTACCCTTGATGTAACGGATACCAGCCTTGCGAAGGGCCTCGTGCATGGAGCCTTTATCTGTCATGAAAGGAAGGTTTGCAACAGGATTCCCGGGAAGCCCCAGGTCCTCTGCAAGATGGGTTGCAAGCGCAACACCATTCTCTGCACCAGGTACCACAATGACAGGGTCCAGTGCCCTAACCTTCTCCAACGTCTCCTGATAGTCCTCCGTCTCGACTATGGTCTCTATATCCCTGTATCTGTTGTTCTTGCCTGCTTTCCTACATTCACGAAGATCGGGGGAATCGTCCTTGCTCTGGACTTCAACCGGATTGTAACCCCTGCGATAGATGTCCTCTATGTAATTGTAACCGGTGGATACAGCCTCAACGACCACGATATTGCGCATAGTCTCAAACCCTCCTATCAAGCTCATTACATATATAATACAACAAAACAAGGGTTTTCTTAACATGAATCTTACAAAGAAAAAGGCAGGACCAAGCCTGCCGTTTCCATCACGAGTCATGCCTTCGCTTATCTCAGGTTTAAGCCTTTGCCCCTGTCACCTCTGTAATTGTAACCGGTGGAAAGTGCATCAACTATCACGATGTTTCTCATTTCGCTTCCCCTTGTCATAACATCTCTTTTATCAGACCCAGATCCCCTGTGCATGCAGCCTCAAGGATTCCGGACATGTACTCATCAACATCTGAAGCCGTCATCGGGACAGGCATGTTCTGGAGCTTCATCCTCAGCGATGGGTCCTTTGCGGCCTTCATTGCCCTTGGGACATGGATTTCCTTCCTGAACTTCGGGACATCGGTGAGCTTTGTAGGAGCACCGATCGAAAGGCAGAAATCCATCATGGCAGAGGAGACCTTCTCTGCAAGCTCCCTTCCGGAGAGCCCTTTGACGTCCACGTTGTAGAACTCGCCAAGGTCCTTCAGCTGTCTCTGGATGGCCTTGTTGTAGAATACCGCGTAGTATGGGTTCATAAGCCCGCAGGCCGTTCCATGGTTCATGCAGTCCACAAGGGAGAACGATGTGAGATGACCACCTGATGTGCCTCCGACCATGATTGCATAGCCACCAAGGTCCGTTGCAAGGCCCAGGGCGTCCCTGGCCTCAAGGTCGTCTGGATTCTCAACCGCCCTCTTTGCGTAGCCGGTGACAAGGGCAACGGCCGCCTGGCAGATGTCATGGAGCTTGTCATAGTTCTCCGGCTTTGCGCCCCAGAAGACCTCTATCGTGTGTGAAAGTGCATCCAAGGCACCGTCTATCATCACGTTTGCAGGCATTGTGCAGGTGGTTCTGTAGTCAAAGAGCTGACGAACAGGAACAACCGCATCGTCCACTATGATCTTCTTCTGACCATCGTTCAGATCGGTTATGTTCGCATATTTTGTGAGATGGCTGCCTGATGATGCGGATGTCTGGACTGCAATCAGAGGAAGGAGTCTCCTACCGGTCTCCTTCAGTTGCTCCGAGACTATCCCGGTTCCGAAGTAATGGTCGACCTCAGGGGTCACAACGTCGCCCAGACAGGCAAGGACGACTGCGGCCTTTGATACATCAAGGGTGGAACCTCCACCCACTGCAACGACAACGTCAGGCTTGTACTGGAGTATGTAGGTTGTAATCCTGTAGGCGTCATCCTTCGGGGAATTCGGCCTTGAACCAGGTACAGGGAATTCTGTGACAAGCTCAAGTCCCGCCTCCATCAGAGAGTTCGCGACTTCATATACGGTGTCCTTCATATGCCTGGAATTGGCCACAAGAAGCACCTTCCTGCCGAAAGGGGCCGCCATTTCACCGATTTTACCAAGGCAATCGATACCGAAAACGTAGTCATTTCCCTTCCACTGCTTCAACATTTCATAGGCTTTGTCCCTGTAATCCATCTCAATGCCACCCATTCAGATATTTTGTCCTAATGATACCATAAAAAAACGGCAAGCCGAAGCCTGCCGCCATAATAGTTTGAATCTGCTTTCGTCTACTTCAGGTTGGCCTTGAGAGCTTCAATCTCGGCATCGGAAAGACCGATAGACCTGATGTACTGCTCTGCTCCGTACTGGAGGTCAGCTGCCGTTACAGCGCTGATGTCGTAGTCGGAAGGGACGCCGAATGCAGACTTCAGGGTCTTGATGATGTTGCTGTTTGCAATTGCCTCATACTTGTCAGTACCAGGCTCAACACCATAGTAGTTGTAGTATGTGACCATGTAGTCAGCCACGACCTCTGAAGGCTCTGCACCCATCAGGCACTCCAGAAGAGCACTTGTGAAACCTGCCCTGTCCTTGCCCTCTGTGCAGTGCACGGCATAGACGCCCGGGTTCTCGGCGAAGAACCTGAGACCCTCGGCAAGGCCAGCCTTGAAGGAGGCATCCTCGAAGTCAACGCCGAGACCAAGGTAGATGACGTTGAGTCCGCTGTAGTAGGAGCCTGCGAACTCGGCCCTGCTCTCTGCAAGAGCCTTGTCGTCTGCAAGGTTCATGACCGTTGTAACTCCTGCCGCCTTGATGGCCGCATCTGCATAGGAAGCTCTTCCAATCTCGTTGTTGGCAGGGTTGCTTGTCCTGTAGAGATGGTCCCCCATGCCTGTTGTGGTGATTCTGCGGAAGTTCGCGAACTGTTCGTCCGTAAGTGCTGCATAGTCGGATCTCTCGTTTGTCCTTGTAAGGTCATGGAGGATGTACTCAGCAAGGTATCCGCCCTTCTCCGCAAGCTCGAACTCGATAGCCATAGGGAATGTGACACCCTCGTTGGCTGTCCAGAACCAGGTCTTGTCCTCGTTTGTGGTCTTCTCTGCAATTCCGTAGAAGCTTGTGAAGTTGCCCATGTTGATGGCAAAGGAGACATAGCCGGAAGGCTTTCCAGCCTCGTCCTTACCAACTATAATCGCTGGGCTGCCTGTATCCACATAGGAGTATGTCGGTACGACAGGAAGCACAAGCTCCTTGTCCAGGAACCTGACAGTGACCATATCTCCCCAGTCATAGCCAAGCTCGTCGATGAAGGTTGTTGCCTTCGCTGTGCAGTAGAGGTTGCCGTACTTGGTCGTGAAGATGTTCGGCTCAAGGTTGGAGACCTCAAATGAGAGATCCTCCTCTGCAGCCTCTGTGAGGATTGTCATCCTTCCGGCCGGCTCAGCATACTGGTCGCCGACAACTCCACCGAGGACATCGGTGATGTAGTTCATCAGGACCTCATCAAGAGGAAGGCTTGTGTCGAACTGCTCTGTAGCAGCCTTGAATGCATAGTAGGTGTCTCCACCTGCTGCACAGAAGTTGTTCGTGATGACCGCATATGTTGCTGCAGGATCAAACGGCTGACCGTTCACGCTCTTTATGGTAACGCGCTGGATTGATGCCGGTCCGTAGTATGTTGATGCAGGATAGGTATCTGCGTTCCTGTCATAGGCCTTTGTGGTGTCAACCACAATCTCCATTCCGGCTGTCTGCGGGAACCCGCCGAGTGAGACAGGAGTGCAGAATGTGGATGCCTCCAGAGCCTCAAGAAGCTCAGCACCTGTGACATAGACCACAGCCACAGTGTTGCCGAACGGCAGGACTGTGTTGATGTCCTTCATTGTTATGTCACCGGCATGGATCCAGGCTCTGATTCCACCACCGTTCGTGATTGCAACGACGTTCTCCACCGGCACCTTGAGTGCGGAGGCGTCTGAGGTGATGCACCACATCATCGAGTCGGTGATCAGATCACCGAGGTTCGTCTCCTGGGTTCTGTTGCCAGGGTCCTTGTCTCCGCAGAGCTCAACGGAGCTCTCAGCGAACTTGACGCCATAGACGTTGTCAACCGCAGCTATGAACTCAGCTGCCTTGGCTGCAACCTCTGCATCCTCTTCAAGTCCTTCACATGGAACAAGATAGTTATCCAGGATCTCACCGGTCTTGCTGTCAATCTCGACGACACCGATGTTCTCGAACTTGGTTCCGGTCTGCTGCATTGCATAGCCTTCGTACTCCGTGAAGACCGAGTGTGAGTGACCGTCGAGAAGGAAGTCGATTCCCTTGACGTTCGCAAGGAGGTCGATAGATCTGTTTCCGACTGACTCATCATCGACTCCAAGGTGTGCAGCGCAGATGATGAGATCGACGCCCTTTGCCTTCAGCTCATCGACGACTGCCTGGGCAACCGGGTAGAGTTCCTCCCTTGACGGGAATGAGATCCCCTGGATCAGGGCCGGGTTGACCTTTGTCTGTGACTCCGGGGTGTCGATGCCGAAGATTCCAATCTCTGCACCCTTTGATGTCTTGTAGATTGCATAGTTCGCATAGATCGGGTTGCCGTTTGCGTCAAAGACGTTTGAGCAGAGAACGTCGAATGTTGCATCAGAGAGGTTCTCCACAAGCTGTGCATAGCCATAGTCGAACTCATGGTTACCAAGAGCGACATAGTCATAGCCGACTGCATTCATCATCGCTACTGCGTTTGCACCTTTACCGATGCTGACATAGGTTGTTCCCTGGGAGAAGTCACCGACGTCAATGAGAATGACCTCGGCTTCCTTGGCCTCATAGGCATCCCTGAGAGCTGCAAGCTTTGCATAGCCTTCAATTGCACCATGGACATCATTCGTGTGCAGAATGACTGTCTTGCCATAGTACTCCCCGTGCTTGACCTCTGTGATCGACTGGGCGAACAACCCTGCCATCACAACCAAGGCCACAAGGAGAACCGAAAATGCTTTCTTGGAAAAATGTCTCACATCTTCCTCCTTAAAGTAATTTGTTAGGATGGTTTCATTCTATACCACAGCGCCCGGTTTTAAAAGATTCCTATTGAGATAAATATCGTTTTATTCGTCCATCATTTCAGGAAGGTCGCATCACCATAGCTGAAGAAGTGATAGCGCTCCTCAACGGCATGCCTGTAGGCCGCAAGGATGTGCTCTCTTCCAGCAAATGCTGATACCAGAACAAGTAATGTTGACTCAGGAGTATGGAAGTTCGTCAGCATCTGATCAACTATCCTGAACTCGAAGCCTGGTGTGATGAACAGGTTCGTCGCTGAGGCCTTGGCTTCAAGCAGACCTGTCTCTCGGTTCACTGCACTCTCAAGGGTCCTGACGCTTGTGGTTCCGATGGCCACGATCTTCCTGCCCTCGGCCTTGGCCTTGT
>DMOO01000099.1 GCA_003456855.1 Sphaerochaeta sp. | reverse complement strand
GAAGGAATCAACGAGGAAGCAATCGAGGCTGAGTTCAAGAACGGAATTCTGACCATCACACTTCCGAAACTGCCGGTTGAGCAGCCAAGAAAAATTGCAGTGAAGGTAACCGACTGACCGTTGGTCAGCAACCGATAATCATCAACATGGAGGTTTTACTATGAGAAATTATTTGATGACAAAGAACGCAGACACAGATTTTGACACACTTTTCGATAACATCTTCGGAAACTGGGGAGTCAGGAACAGCACGTATCCAACAGTGAATGTCTACGAGGATTCAAAGGCATTCTATGTAGAGGCTGAACTTCCAGGATACACAAGCGATGATGTGAACATCGACGTCGAGAAGCACGTGCTGCACATCTCATCCGAGAAGATCGAGAACGAGCAGGACAAGAAATACGTCCTTCACGAGAGAGGCTACATGAAGTTCGACAGAGCCTTCTCACTTCCGGAAGGAATCAACGAGGAAGCAATCGAGGCGGAGTTCAAGAACGGAATTCTGACGATCACACTTCCGAAGCTCCCAACAGAGCAGCCAAAGAAGATCAGCGTCAAGATTGCAGAATGATCGACTAAATAAACCAACTCCTTTTTAGTTCAAAATCCTACAAAGAAGCCGGAGCTTAAAAAACTCCGGCTTTCTTTTATTTTTAGGATATCGTTCTAGACAGATTACTCTTTGTCCAGCTCCTCGAACTGTGAGTTGTACAGATCGGCGTAGATGCCGTTCCTCTCCATCAGCTCGCGATGGTTTCCAGCCTCGGCGATGCCCTTGTTCTGGATGACCAGGATCCTGTCGGACTTGACTATCGTTGACAGTCTGTGGGCGACGACGAAGCTGGTTCTTCCCTTCATCAGGATTGCCATTCCGGCCTGGACCAGCTCCTCGGTTCTGGTGTCGATGGCGCTTGTCGCCTCGTCCAGAAGAAGGATCTTCGGATCCGCGATCAGGGTTCTTGCAAGGGCGATCAGCTGCTTCTGTCCCTGGGAGAGGGAATCCTGTGTGATCACAGTGTCGAAGCCCTGGGGCTGGCTCATGATCAGATCGTCAAGGCCAAGCTCGTGGCAGGCATCGCGCATCTCCTCATCGGTTGCCTCTGGCTTTCCGTACAGCAGGTTCTCCTTGATCGTCCCTGAGAACAGGAAGGAATCCTGGGTCATGACACCGACGTTTGCCCTAAGTGAGGCCAGTGTGACCTTTGAGATGTCCTGGTCATCGATGAGGACCTTTCCTGAGACCGGGTCGTAGAACCTTGCAAGCAGATTCACTATTGTGGTCTTTCCTGCGCCGGTAGGTCCGACCAGGGCGATCATCTCGCCAGGTTTGACATGGAGCTTGAGGTCGTGGATGATCTCCACATCAGGCTCGTCCGGGTAGGCGAAGCAGATGTCCTCGAAATCGACCTTTCCCTCGGTGACCTTGAGCTCTGTTGCATCCGGGACCTCCTGGAGGATCGACTCTGTGTCCATCAGCTCGAAGACACGCTGTGCGCTGGTGACCTGGTTGGTGAACTGGTTGAACGCAGCGGCAAGCGATCTGATCGGCTGCCAGAAGAGGGCGATGTAGGAGGCGAAGGCGATCAGCTGACCGACTGATGTCGCGCCGATCTTCAGCCACTTGACGGCGAAGAGGTAGAGGACGAAGTATCCGATACCCATTGACCAGTTGACAACGATGTTCAGAAGGTCAGACCTTCTTACAGCCTTGACCCAGGCGTTCTCGACGTCCTTCATGATCTTGTCGCCCTCTGCGATGGTCTCCTTCTCGGCATCGAAGGCCTGGATGACCTTGATTCCCGCGTAGGACTCGTGGGTGTAGGCGTTCATGTTGGAGTTCTTCTGTCTGAAGTCCATCCAGTTCTTGAAGCCCTTGATCATGATGAAGTACATGCTCAGAACCAGAAGAGGTACGACTATGAAGGCCGAGAGGCTGAGAACCGGACTTGAATGCAGCATGATTATGACTATCGCGATGATCAGCGTCAGGTTCGGGATCAGGGTGGTGATCAGCCTGCTGAACATGTCCTTGAGGGAGGACACGTCGTTGATCAGGCGGCTGAGGATCTTTCCTGTAGGTCTCGAGTCGAAGTAGTACAGAGACAGTGTCTGGAGATGGTCGAAGGCAGTCCTTCTTATATCATAGACTATCTTGTTGGTCACAGAGGCCAGGACCTTCCTGTATCCCATGGAGAGGAACCAGCTGCACAGGGCAAGGCCGGTTGCTATTCCCATGGTTATGATAAGGCCCTTGGTGTCCCTCCCGACTATGTTCACATCAACTGCACGCTCGGTCAGGGAAGGGAGCATTGCAACTATCAAGGTCTGCGCAAGTATCATGACGATTGCGGTTGCGGTCTTGAACTTGTAGTCCTTCAGGTAGCTCACTGTCCTGAGAAGGGTCTTCCAGTTGCTGGCACTTGAGACTTTCTCGTCTTGCTTATAGGTGTTTACAGCCATCAGTTCGCCTCCTTCTCAAGATTCTGGGCCTCGACCGAGTCTGGGTACTGCGTGACATAGGTTCTGTAGTAAATGCCCTTGAGCGCCATAAGGCTCTCGTGTGTTCCACGCTCGGCCACCTTTCCGTGGTCGAGGATTATTATCTCGTCTGCATCGCGCACGGCGGAGATCCTGTGGGCAATGATCATCATCGTCAGGTTCCTG
>DMOO01000162.1 GCA_003456855.1 Sphaerochaeta sp. | reverse complement strand
CCCAGTCCCACTGGTCCACATATATGGAGTGGATGTTGTCGATGTCATCGTCCGGACGGATGGCGTTCATGTCGGTGTAAAGACCTGTGCCTGCCTGGTAGCCATGGTCTGCAAGTGCCATTCTCTTCCACTTCGCAAGGCTCTGGACGATCTCCATGGGTGTGTCATTCATATTGCCTACATTGAATCTGACAGGCCTCTCGATGCCGTTGAGGTCATCGTTGATACCACTGTTGGCTTTTACGAAAAGAGTGGATGTTACGCGTGAGAGCTTGAGTTCTCCGGAAAGTTCCCTCTCGAAGGTGTCCTTGACGAACTTGATTGCCCTCTCGGTCATCTGCTGGTCAAGCAAGGACCTGTATCCTTTGGGAATGACAATGCTCATGGTTTTCCTCCTTGAAAATAATTAAGCGCAAGTATATAACTTGCGCCCGTAAATTCATACAGATTTTGGATATTTTCTGCAGAAAAATTCAATTTTTGACAGCATTCTGTGCAATCTGGGAGCTTCTGTGGTCCTTCGGTGTATTGAATCTGTCGTGAGTTGTCTTGGCTTCCGGGACTTCCTGGATGTCTCCGCTCTTGGTCAGAGCCCACTTGGTGATCATAGGACCTACAAGCTCATAGACCAGAACTCCGAACAGGACGATGTTCCTGATCAGCCTTCCCTCATAGGTTCCAAGGACCTGGGCCTGTACTGCCATTCCGAGTGCAACACCTGCCTGAGGCAGAAGTGTATAACCAAGGTACTTGGACACAACAGGGTCGCAGTGTGACATCTTGCAGCTCATGCGTGCACCGCAGTACTTTCCGAAGGAACGAGCGGCGATGTAAAGGACACCAATCAGGATGACGATCGGCTTTCCGAAGACAGAGAGGTCAAGGTCTGCACCGCTGATGACGAAGAACAGGCAGAACAGAGGGCCTGTCCACTTGTCCACTCTTATCATGATGTCCCCTGATCTTGGACACATGTTGCAGAAGATGGTTCCCATCATCATGCAGACAAGAAGCGAAGAGAAGGAGATCGTCACAGGACCAACCTCGAAGGTCAGCTGGGAAAGGGCGATCGTCATGAACACGAAGGCGATGGACATAGCAAGTCTGTTGCTGTTTGAGAAGAACAGCTCCTCAAGCTTGGTCAGGATGAATCCCATCAAGGCACCAAGTCCAAGGGATAAGACGATCTCGATGATCGGGTCGATGACGATTGCCACAACGTTGATCGTGCTGGAAAGCAGAGCCTCGGCGATTCCGAAGGAGACTGCAAAGGCGACGAGACCTACAGCATCGTCCAGAGCAACGACAGGCAGAAGGATGTCAGTGACCTTTCCGTGGGCCTTGTACTGCTTTACAACCATCAATGTTGCAGCTGGTGCAGTTGCTGTTGCAATGGCTCCAAGAGTCAAAGCACCAGACAGATTGAAGGTCTCATGATTTGTGAACAGTGTTACAATCACAAGGATTATATCAACACAGACCATCGCAGCCAAAGCCTGGAAGACACCGACGACAACAGCTTGCTTACCTGTGCCCTTAAGCTGGGAGAGTCTGAATTCGTTACCTATAGAGAAGGCGATGAATCCTAGTGCCACCGTTGAGATCAGTTCAACTGAATGGACATCCTCGAAGGTGTTGAAACCCAGTCCCGGGACACCGATTGCCCCAAGACAGTAAGGGCCGACAAGGACACCGGCAATGAGGAAGGCTGTGACATCAGGGAAATTCAGATGCAGCTTTTTGAACACACGGGTCATCAAGAGACCCCCGGCCATTGCAATGGCCAAAGAGAGAAGTTCTGTTGACATAGTACCTATTCCTGGCTCAAGAGAATGAAGAAGCGCAATCCCTTTTGTCATTAATCGCGTTTTACTTGTGCATCTGTGATGCATTGCCACTTCTTAAGAGCCTGTATCACTATAATACTTAGCGAATAATTAGTCTAGGTATTCATCTTTTTCATAAGCTATAACTATCTCATAAATTTTTGTAATTTTTAACTAACTCGAATGTTATATTAATGCTAGAAGAACGAGGTGAAGGGATGAATGTTCTTATTTTTGGATATGGATTGCATGGAGGCGGCTTTGACAGCGCGATGTACTTCCTCTCCCATGGGGACCAGGTTCGCATCACTGACATAAGGAACCGTGAGAAGCTTGGTGAATCCATAGACTACCTTGAAAACAAGGGTGCAACCATCCACTGCGGCGGTCACATGACCGATGACTTCACCTGGGCTGATCTGGTCATCAAGAGCCCAACAATAAGAAATGACAATGAATTTCTGGCCTTCTCCAAGAGAACAGAGAACGATCTCACCTATGCAGTCTCCAACCCTGCATTCCAGAAAGTGAAGCTTATCTGCGTCACCGGTGCCCATGACAAGACCACAACTGCAAGTGCCCTCTGCCATGCCATAAACAAGATGGGAAAGAAGGCCCACATGTGTGGGAACATGGGAATCTCCGCCTTCTCAGAGATCCGGAAATGGGACAACGGAGACATCCCTGACTATGTCGTGCTTGAGATGTCAACCTGGCAGGCCCGAGACACCTATGCCTTCCTGAACGGAAAGGTCCCTCTTGTCGAGGTCTCTGTGATCACATCCGTCTTCTACAAGCAGAACGAAGGCGGAAACCCAATCAAGCCTACAGGCGAGTTCAACTTGAACTCGAACCATATAATCTGCCCTTCAGAGGTAAGGGAGTACATCAAGCAGCTTGCGGGAAAGAAGGCCCGAAACGTCTCGAGCATCGAGAATGCCAGAGGGATGTCAAAGTCCCTCCCCTCAAGGATGGCACCATCCTATGCGGTTCTCAGAAAGCTGGGCTTCAATGCCGGGCAGGTCAATGAGGCGCTGAAGAGCTACAAGGGAATCCCCAACAGGAGCGAGCTTGTTCAGAGGACGAGCAACACCATGTACATCAATGACAGCTCCTCTATCATTCCTGCAGCGGTGAGCTTCACAATGGACAATCTTGATTCGCTTCCTGTCAATCTGATCTGCGGAGGCTCGGACAGCAGCCTTGATGCAGCACCGATGCTCAAGAGTCTGAGGACAGCCGCCTCGATTCATCTTCTGGATGGAAGCTTCACACAGAAGAGACTCATCCCTCTTCTCCAGGAGAACGGAATCAGCTTCAACGGTCCATATGCCCAGATGGAGGAGGCCCTTTCATCTGCCAGGTCCAAGATAGACTCCAACTCCAGAGCCCTTCAGGTCATCCTGCTCTCCCCTGGAGCCTCAGCGTTCGAGTTCTTCGAGAACGAGTATCTCAGAGGTGACGCCTTCTCCAATCTAGTGAGGAAAAAGGTCCCTGCAGGCAGGAAGAAGTCCAACTAGGTTTTTGATTTCACAGTATCACCGGCTTTTCCAAGGGGAAAGGGATGAATCATTCAGCCTTTCCCCTTCATTTTTGACCATTTGCTGTGAAATACCAGGACAATATAAAAAACCGGCGGAAGTCCGCCGGTTTTTCATAGTCTGAAGTATTTCGATCAACCTACAGGTCCATCAAGATAGCTCTTTGCACTGACAGTCTTTCCATCAGCGGTGACAAGCTTCTTTCCATCGACCATCAGGATGCCGTCCTTTGTGTACAGAGGCATTGCGAAGAAGTGGTCAGGCTTGACGTAGGTCATCTGCTCAGGGTTGCTGAATCCCTCTGGGCAAAGGTTTGTTCCTGCAGGGATGTCATCAGCGAAGATAACCTCGCATGTTGTGTGCTCCTCTGCCTTCGGATCCTGTGCGGCAAGCAGCATACCGTTGCTCTTGACGCCACGGAAGTTAGCTGGCTTGAGGTTGTTGACCAGAACGATGTTGTGTCCAAGCAGGTCCTCCTCCTTGTAGTAAGGGACGATTGAGGAGACGATTGTCCTCGGCTCTGCCTCACCTGTGTCAAGGTTCAGGATGTAAAGGATGTCACCGTTTGGATGGTGCTCAACCTTTGTGATCTTGCTGACTGTGAGCTTGACCTTGTCTGCGAACTTCTCTGCAACTGTCTTGTTGGCCTCAGCTTCCTGAGCAGCCTGAAGAGCCAGTCTTGCAGCTTCTTTCTTTGCAGCTTTCTCTGCTGCCTTGTCAACTGGGGCATTGTTCTTTGCCTCTTCCATCTTTCTCTCCTCACGCTCCGCCTGAGAACCGCTGTAGCGGACACGGAGCTCATCAATCATTGAATCCTCAAGCTTTGTGAAAAGCAGGCTGATCTCGCCGACCTTCAGGGCCTTCGAGTAGTCTGCAAGATCGTTCCAGCTGATGCTGTCCTGTCCAAGGAAGCCAAGGATGCTCTTGGATGTGACAGGCATGTATGGCTGGACCATGATGCCGAGGTCGCGGATAAGACCGACAAGTGTCCTGAGGACCATCTTGGCCTTCTCCGGGTCAGTGTTTCTAAGCTTCCAAGGCTCTGAATCCTGGAAGAACTTGTTGCAGATGCTGGACAGAGCGAAGACTGCTCTGAGAGCGTCACGCTCGTCTGCCCTCTCGAGCATTGCTGTGATCTCGGCCTCCTTGGCCTTGATCTGCTCGACAAGAGCCTCGTCCACAGGACCTGTTCCGAGGTCTCCGTCATAGAATCTCTTGACGAAGGTCAGGGTTCTGTTGACCAGGTTGGAGAGGTTTCCGATGAGCTCGCCGTTAACCTTCTCCTGGAGGTCCTTCCATGTGAATGTGAAGTCAGAGCTCTCAGGTCTGTTGTAGTACATGTAGAATCTCCAGACATCTGCCGGGATCCCAGTCTCCTGGACATCGTTGCCGAAGACACCTATTCCCTTGCTCTTGGAGAACTTACCACCCTCGTAGTTCAGGTACTCTGTGGAGCTCATGTGGTGAAGCATGGTCCACTTCTGGCCTGTTGCAAGCTGGGTTGCAGGGAAGACTACGGTGTGGAACGGAATGTTGTCCTTACCGATGAACTGGAAGAGCTCTGTGTTCTCAGGGTCGAACCACCACTTCTTCCAATCGTCTGTGTGGTTTGCAGAGATTGAGACATAGCCGATAGGAGCATCGAACCAGACGTAGAAGACCTT
>DMOO01000193.1 GCA_003456855.1 Sphaerochaeta sp. | reverse complement strand
CTGCCGGAAGCGGTGGACTTGTCCTTACTCCTCATCTTTCTCCGGGAAACAACAATCCGTTCGCAAAGGGTTTGATCATGGGTCTGAGCGACTTCCATGACAAAGCCTATCTATACAGGGCCATAATCGAGGGCAAAGACCTGGAGCTCTACCATGCCATGGTCAGGATGCAGAAGCGATCAGGACAGCAGATCAAGGAGCTCTATGTTGCAGGTGGCGGCTCTGTCAGCGACAGCGTTGTGCAGATCTGCTGTGATGTCTTCGGACTTCCGGTCAAGAGAATCCAGACCCACGAGGCCAGCGGAATCGGATCCTCCATTGCAGCCTTCGTCTCCATGGGAGAGTTCAGCACTTTCCGCGATGCCGTCAAGAGCATGGTCCATGACAGGGACGTCTTCACTCCTAACATGGAGAACCACAAGATCTACATGGACCTCTACAACGATGTGTACAGACATATCGAGAAGGACAACACAAAGCTCTTCAGAAAGCTGAGGAAGTTCGGGAAGGAGAAGTGATCAGAATTTATAGTCTCTGGCCTCGCGCTGGGCGGCACGGTTCAGGTCTCTTTCCTTGATGGCGTCCTTCTTGTCGTGGAGGGCCTTTCCTCTGCAGAGGCTGACCTGCATCTTCATCAGGTTGCCTTTGAGATAAACCTTTGTAGGAACAAGTGTTAGACCTTTCTCCTCAACCTTGCGTCTAAGGCGCTTGATCTCCTGCTTGTGGACAAGGAGTCTGCGATTGCGGGAAGGCTCGTGGTTGAAGATGGAACCCTTGTCGTAGGGCTGGATCGTGAAGCCTATCAGCCACATCTCCCCGTTGTCGATCTTCACGTAGGAGTCTGTGAAGGAGAAGCGCCCGGCTCTGAGGGATTTGACCTCTGTGCCCTCCAGGGACATGCCGGCCTCGAGGTCCTCAAGAACCTCGTAGTTGAAGTAGGCTTTCTTGTTTGTCTGAAGTGTCTTTATCTCGGTTTTCTTGTCCATGATGTCACCCGCCTTAGTTCCAGGCGATTCTGAAGCCCATGAAGTCGCTGCAGAGGCTTCTGCTGACAACACCTACGCTGTAGCGGTCGATTGACTTCATGTCGCTGACGTAGGAGCCGCCCTTTACGACCATGTCGGTCTGGACGTCGTAGTCGTCAAGGACAGAGCTGACATCCTCAGTTGCGATCCTTGAGAGAGGTATGAACCTCGTTCCGGTCATCTCCCAGACGCTTCCGAGCATCGCTGCAGGGGAGCCGTCAGCAGTTGATGGCATCAGGGACTTCTGGAAGCCACCCTCGGTGTCTGTAAGTGATGCGGCGATCCACTGGTCCTCTGTTGGAAGGTAGACGGTCACTCCGCTGACTGATGAAAGCCACTGGCAGAAGGCGTCTGCGGCATACCAGCTGATGTTGCGGATAGGCTTGTTGGTCGCTGTTGTGAGTGAGAGTGTAACTCCATCCAGATAGTAGGCATCAACGAGGCCTGCCTCGATCAGGGCATCCTTGTTCGCAAGGGCCCAATCCGGGTTTGCCGCGGTGAACTGGGCATACTGGTATTCGGTTATGCAGTAAGCACTTATGTTGAATGAATCGGTATGGACCTGCTTTCCTGCCTCCATGACTGAAGGATAGGTTGCAGTGACCTCACGGCCGTTTGAGAAGTCTGCCTCAGATATTGCAAAGCCTTCAACTGTCATGATGTCTGTCCTGAGCTTTGAGGACTTTGCTGTGACAACCGGAGTCTCTTCATCAGCTGTGCCTATGGTGGAGTTCTCATTCAAGGATGCATATGGGATTGCAAGTGAGAGTCCCAGAGTATCCAGGGCTGCCTTGGCATCCTGACACATCGCATCTGTTGTGACGAACTGCATTGCGGCCTTCAGGGCATCAGCATTGCAGGCAGAGCCTGTGCTTGCTGCATACTGGCTGAAGAGAGAAGGGTAGCGATGGACATCATCGTACTCAAGGATCGCGCTGTAGGCGTTGACATCGTCAAGAAGCTGGGCTGTCCTGGATTCGATGGCCTCGGCGGTGAGAGCCGCGTTGCTGGAGACCTTCTGGGTCCTCGGGAAAAGCCAGTTCAGGAAGACCGGATGGCCGACCTTGATTGTGAAGTTGTCGATCTCAAAGCCGTTGACGCGATATGAGACCTGGTGCTTTCCGCTGTCGATCTTGGTTGTGAAGGGGGTTCCACCCTTGTAGACGTCATCCACGTAGACAGCCACGATGCCGGAGGTGCTTGTGAAGGTCACACGCTTTTGGCCGTCGATGATGTCAGGAAGGATTGCGACAAAGAAAATGATGAGAACCAGGCCTATTGCATAGGCGATGGTCAGCCACTTGCCCGGCTCCATGCCGAAGAGGGGTTTTATCTTTACTGGATCGACCTTGGGCAGATCCTTGTTCTTCTTATAGAATTTCATGCCTCAAAGTTAACTTTATTACCCGTTGTTGTCAACTTTAGGCTTTGTCATTATACTTATCGGGAGGATTCGAGAGGATTGAACATGGAAAAGGTATTCAATTGGGTTCTGACACGAACCGAAAAGCATCTGACAAGGAAGAAGGCCAAGAAGCAGTACGTCAAGGAGCACAGGACATTTGTGAGTGAGCTCCTCGACTGGCTTGATGCCATCCTCTTCGCCGTTGTCGTGGTCTTTCTGATCAACCAGTTCCTCTTCCAGTTCTTCATAATCCCGTCCCCGTCAATGCAGGATACCCTGCTTGTGAAGGACAGGGTCCTTGTCTCCAAACTCACCTATGGAATCGAGACCTTCCCGCAGGGACCCAAGATCCTGGATTCCAGAATCCCCGACAAGGATGACATAATCACGTTCTACAACCCTCAGTACGAGAGCAAGGGACCTGTGTTCAACGTCCTGAGCACCCTGATCTACATGATCTCCTTCTCATTGATCAACATCGATGTGGATGACCAGGGCAACATGAGGGAGAAGCTTCTTGTCAAGCGCAGCGTCGGTGCGGCAGGGGACACGGTTACCTTCGTTGAGGGCAACTCCTACATCAAGCTTGCGGGAACCAACGAGTACGTCAACGAGATGACCTACAGAGCAGAGAACGAGCTTGTCACAGCCCCGAAGAGAACCATCGATTCCACAACCTACACCTGGTACAACGCAATGGGCAGGATCAACGGCCTCACAACCGAGGGCGTCTCTTCATCAAACGTTCCAAGACATCTTGTCACCGACTACCAGGCTCTGGACAACTCAGCGACTTTCACAGATCTCTATGAGTACAACAAGCAGACTGAGATAGGACGCATGATGGCCGACCCGACCAACATGGAGGCAAGAAGCACCTGGGCAAAGTACGAGACCGGTGTCTACGTCCCGGAAGGCCATGTGCTGCCGCTTGGCGACAACCGTGACAACTCCCAGGACGGACGCTACTTCGGACCTATTGATGCAGACAACATCAACGGCCGCGTCACGTTCAGGATCTGGCCTCTTGGCAGAATCAGCGGACTTGTCGGAAAATGATGGAAAGCTTCCTCGAAGCCTTTGATTTCAACAAGGAAACATCCCTTTACATCCACGTACCATTCTGTACAACCAAGTGCTCCTATTGCGCCTTCTACTCGGTTCCTTGCGTGAATCGCCAATCTCAAATGATGGCCTATGTAGACAGGCTTATCTCAGAAATAAACTTAGTCAATGATAAAATGGGCCATAGACCTTACAAGACTGCCTTCATCGGTGGAGGCAATCCGGGATGCCTTGGACCTGAGCTTCTAGGCAGGATCGCCCAGGCCGTCTGCCGCAACGGAAGGCCTGAGGAGTTCTCAACCGAGATGAATCCTGAAAGCCTCTCGGAGGACTGTTTCCCCCTGTTCGGGAAGTACTTCACAAGGCTCTCGATGGGGGTTCAGAGCCTGGATCCTGAGGCCTTGGCCTTCCTTGGCCGGAACGCTGACATGAAGCAGACAAGAAGGGGTCTTGAGCTTTCGCAGAGACTCCATTCGGAGACAGGCTGCACCCTGAGCTACGACCTCATCACCTGCCTGGGCTCCTGGCATGACGAGCTTGCGGACATCAGGGAGCTTGCGGAGAACTATCCGTCTGACCACCTGAGCGTCTATGCATTGACGCTTGAGGAGGGGACACCTCTCTACAGAAGGAACCCGGACCTTCCGGACTCGGACGGCCAGTTCGAGATACTCTCACGTGTCTGGAAGCACCTTGAGGATTCAGGCTTTGAGCACTACGAGGTCTCCAACTTCGCCAAACCCGGCCACAGATGCAGCCATAACTGCCGCTACTGGGCCTACAGGCAGTATGTCGGTCTTGGCCCTGGAGCCGCCTCCACAGCCTTCGATTCCGGAAACAATGTCACAAGGTTCAACTTCAGACCTGATGTTGACGAGTATGTCTCTTCCTCTCCTTTCGGGAACCCAGAGGTTGAGCACCTCAGCAGGAAGGAGGCCCTTGAGGAGCTTGTGCTGATGGGATTGAGGTACAAGGGTGGCCTTGATCTCAGAAGGATGGATGAGTTTGCTGGGAAAGCTGTGGATTTGGGGAGAATCAGGCTTGAAGGCTACAATCTGGACGGTGATTTCCTTGTTCCGGACGATTCCGGACTGATGGTTGCCGATGCCGCGGCATCAAGTGTTCTGGACTTTATCACCAACCTATATTGACAGTAAAAATAGTGTCATGGTAAATTCGTAGGGTATTCTTTTTTTTTAAATACAGAGGTTTTATATGTCAGGTCATAGCAAATGGGCAACCATCAAGCACAAGAAGGGAATCGCTGACCAGAAGAGAGGTCAGAAGTTCACAAAACTCATAAAGGAGATCAGCGTCGCCGCAAAGATGGGCGGAGCAGATCCTGATATGAACGCAGCACTCAGGACCGCCATCCTGAAGGCCAGAGCAGAGAACATGCCGAAGGACAACATCG
>DMOO01000040.1 GCA_003456855.1 Sphaerochaeta sp. | reverse complement strand
TCCATGGCGACCTTCTCGTTCGGAGCCCACTCTGCATACACCTCAGGGTACTTGGCCACGAATTCAGTTATCTCTGTGCTCGGGGTTCCGGGGTAGCTTGAAACGAAGCTGCATCCCGCCTCGAAGAGGCCTCTTGCGAAGGCCTCGTTTCCCAACATCAATCTCTTCATTGTCCTATGTTTTCTTCCTTTCGTTTAATTCTCAGCTCTGGATCTGCTGCTCGACAAGGTTTGCAACTCTGTAACGCGCCCTGAGGACCGGCTTCTCGATCTTTCCAGTAGGATTGCGCGGCACATCGGCGAAGATGATCTTTCTAGGTCTCTTATATCTTGGAAGATCCTTGCAGAACTCCTGGATCTCCTCCTCTGTGCACTCCATGCCATCCTTGATGGAGATGATGGCTGCTGCAATCTCGCCAAGTCTGTGGTCAGGCAGGCCGATTACCGCAACATCCTTTATCTTGTCGAATTTTCTCAGATAATCCTCGATTTGTACAGGGTAGAGGTTCTCACCTCCGGTGATGATGACGTCCTTCTTTCTGTCAACCAGATAGATGAACCCGTCCTTGTCCTTCTTGGCCATGTCTCCTGTGAGGAGCCAGTCGCCCTTGAGGATCTCATCGGTCGCCTCCGGGTTCTTGTAGTAGCAGCACATGACGCCAGGTCCCTTGACCGCAAGTTCTCCGACCTCGTCACCGCTGACCTCTGTCACACCGTCTTCCTTGACGATCTTGGCTTCCCAGAGATATCCAGGGATTCCTATTGCTCCGACTTTGGAAGTATTCTCTACTCCAAGATGTACGCAGCCTGGTCCTATTGACTCTGAGAGACCATAGTTCGTATCGTACTGGTGGTGAGGGAAGACCTTGAGCCATCTGTTGATCAGACTTGGTGGAACCGGCTGGGCACCTACGTGCATCAGGCGCCACTGGCTGAGAAGGTAGTCCTCCAGCTTGATCCTTCCGCTGTCGATTGCATCCAGGATGTCCTGTACCCATGGCACCAGGAGCCAGACGATTGTGCATTTCTCCTCTGTGACGGTTCTGAGGATCCACTCAGGCTTTGTGCCTCTGAGGATGACCGCCTTGCTGCCTGTCATGAGGGAACCGAACCAGTGCATCTTTGCTCCTGTATGGTAGAGAGGAGGGATGCAGAGGAAGACATCGTCCTTTGTCTGGCCGTGGTGGTTCTGCTCGGTGAGGCATGAGTTGTAGAGGGCTCTGTGCTTGTGCAGGATGGCCTTCGGGAAACCTGTTGTTCCCGAGGAGAAGTAGATGGCTGCGTAGTCATCCTGGTCCAGGGCGATAGGTGGAGCTTCAGGAGAGGCGAAGCCCATGACCCTGAGACAGTTCTCTGTATATGAAGGGCCGTTCTTTCCGACGTAGAACATTGTCCTGACGTTCGGGATCTGGTCAGCGATGGCGTCCATTCTTGCCACGAACTCAGGTCCGAAGACCAGAATCTCCACATCAGCAAGGTCAAGACAGTATTTGATCTCATCGCTTGAATATCTGTAGTTCATCGGAACGACGATGCATCCTGCCTTGAGGACTCCGAAATAGATCGGTAGATACTCGATGCAGTTCATCATGAGGATACCGACCTTGGTACCTCTAGGAATCTCTCTGCTGAGAAGCAGGTTCGCGAAGCAGTTGGCCATGCGGTCGAACTGTCCCCAGGAAATCTCCCTTCTGTAAGGGGCGTCAGTAGCACTCTCGATGAGGCTTGCCTCTCTCCAGGTCACAGCCTGGTCTCTTCTCTCGGACGGGCTGACTACGACCAGTGCGGTCTCCTGTCCATAAAGTCTGGCATTCCTCTCAAGGAAATCGGTGATAACCATTTCTTTCTCCTAGTTCCGTTTTTAGCCCCTACTTGTATAGGGACTTTCTAACATGTAAGAATATTTATATACCTTCACAAGGGAGATGGGTCAACCGAAAAAGACAGAGTTTGTAATAAAATGCAACATTCTGTTATAATAATAACAATATGGAACGCACAATAGACAAGAGAAAGAAATCATTGATCGAAGGCCCGATTGCGGGTCCTCTCTTGGTGTTCATGCTTCCGATACTGCTAAGCAGCATTCTTCAGCAGCTGTACAACATGGCTGACACCATAATAGTAGGCAGGTTCGCAGGCCTCGAGGCTCTGGCAGGTGTTGGGGCAGGCTATTCGTTGACCCGTGTCTACACTTCTATAGCATTCGGAGCCGGAATAGGAGCCGCTGTCCTTACCGGCCAGTACTTCGGGGCCAGAAGGTACAAGGAGACCAGGGAGTCCATAACCACATCCCTTGTGACCTTCACCGGAGCAGCTGTTGTTCTGATGGTCCTGTCCAGAATCTTCCTCAGGCAGATACTGACGGCCCTCAGGGTCCCGGCCGATGCAATGGAGAGCGCCTTCGACTACCTGAGGATCTGTCTCTACGGTCTTCCGTTCATATTCATCTACAATGACATCTCGTCGATCTTCAACGCACTCGGGAAGTCCAGATACCCGCTTCTGTTCCTTGTCGTCTCTGTATTCTTCAATGTGATACTGGACCTGGTCATGGTTGCCAGGATGGGCCTTGGAGCCTATGGCGCGGCACTTGCCACATTCCTTGCCCAGGGTATATCGGCGACCTTGTCCTTCGTGCTTCTTCTGAAGGAGATGAAGGACATGGACGAGGTGAGGGATGTTGTCATATTCAGAGGCTCCTTGGTTGGGAAAATCCTCAGACTTGCTCTTCCGTCCCTGTTCAGTCAGACAGTCATATCCTTTGGTATGATGGTGGTCCAGGCTGCGGTGAACGTCTTCGGCTCAGCATCACTTGCAGGCTACACCGCATGCATGAGAATAGATGGAATAGTGGTTGCCCCGTACTCGGCCATAAGCACGGCCCTCAGCTCCTTCATTGCCCAGAACATAGGTGCCAGGAAGCTTGACAGAATCTCCAAGGCCATGAAGATCGGCCTTGTCATAATGTTCAGCTTCTCTGTCATTTCATGTCTTGTAGTTCAGCTGTTTGGAAAGAATATTGTATCATCATTCCTTTCCGGGCAACCGTCAGAGGTGGCAGTCAATGTGGGAACATCCTATCTGAGCTTCTGTGGATGGTTCTATTGGGTGCTTGGTCTGAAGATCGTCTTCGATGCGATTCTGAGGGGATCAGGGGACATGAAATGGTACTTCATAGCCAATGTGGTGAACCTTGCAATAAGAATCTTCGTCTCCTATGCGTTCTCTCCGACCTATGGCATCCAGGTCATCTGGTACGCAGTTCCGATAGGTTGGGCTGCAGGTGTCATTTTTGAAGTCTCAAGGGTGGCAACCGGCAAATGGAAGACCATAAAGGCCATGTGATTGGCAAAATCAGTTAAAATTTGACACATTCTGTAATATCATTACACTTTAGGATTGCAAGAGCTGGGTTTAGAATTCAAGCTAAGGAAGGTGTGAACATGAGCGCCCATGAGAAATTCAATTTCAAGAGTCTTGATGAGATAAGGAACAGGACCAGGGAACTTGGTCTTGGCTTCGGCTATGAAGAGGACCTCAAGGTTCTGGGAAGCCCGATGAAGGTCGGTGGCCTCACAGCCGCCAACAGATTCGCCGTTCTTCCAATGGAAGGCTGTGACTCGAACACTGACGGATCCCCATCCCAGCTTGTATATGACAGATACCTGAAGTACGCCGAAGGCGGTTTCGGACTTATCTGGTTCGAGGCCAATGCAATAGTCCCTGAGGGAAGGGCCAACGAGCTTCAGATGATGCTCACTGCATCCAACGTCGAGAAGTTCAAGGACCTGGTGAAGAAGGTCGACGACCTGTGCATGGAGAAGCATGGCTTCAAGCCTGTGAAAATCCTCCAGCTGACACACTCGGGCCGCTACAGCAGACCGGAGGGCCACAGGTCTCGTCCGATTGTACCTCAGCATGATCCGATGTTGGACAAGGGCAATGAGATCATCGTCTCCGACGAGTATCTGGACAGCCTTCCTGAGCGCTATGTAATAAGTGCAATGCTTGCAAAGGAGGCCGGCTTCGACGGCGTAGACATCAAGGCCTGCCATCGCTACCTGATGAGCGAGCTCCTTGCATCCCATACAAGGGAGGGGCGCTACGGCGGATCCTTCGAGAACAGAAGCAGACTTCTCCTTGACTCGATCAAGGCCGTGAAGAGGGCCATGGGTGATGACTTCATAGTCGCCAGCCGCTTCAACGTCTTCGATGCCCATCCATATCCATACGGCTTCGGCTGCGCCAAGGATGACATGTGGACCTTCGACGAGACCGAGCCTGTGCGCCTTGTCAAGGAGATGGTCAAGGCCGGTGTCGGTCTTCTGTCCAACTCCGGAGGAAACCCATACTACATCTACCCGCAGGTCACAAGGCCGTTCGACAAGTCCAGCTATGGAATCCCGACCCCTGAGGAGCACCCTCTTGAGAGCATCAACCGTCTGTTCCATCTGACGGAGGTCGTCAAGAAGGCCGCAGGTGATGTCCCTGTAATAGGAAACGGCTACACCTGGCTGAGACAGTTCCTGCCTTATGCCGCAGCCTACAACATCAACGCCGGAAGATGTGACTTCGTTGGTCTCGGACGTGAGAGCTTCGCCTATCCTGATGCTCCGAAGGACACCCTTGAGAAGGGTGCGATGGATCCTAGAAAGTGCTGCATCACCTGCAGCATCTGCACCCAGATCATGAGGGACCACGGAACCACCGGATGCGCTGTCAGAAACAGCTCGGTGTACATGCCGCTGTACAAGAAGTTCAATGCCGAGGCAGTTGAACGCGAACATAGAGTTTGACTAAAGAAGGGTCTGATAATGAAGAGAACTGCAATAATTACTGGTGCAAGTCGTGGAATAGGCTATGCAATAGCTAAGCAACTTGGTCTAGACGGCTGCAATGTCGTCATGGTTGCCACAGGCTCCAAAGAGAAGAACGGTGATGCCATAAGGGCCCTTGAGGACCAGGGTATAACAGTCGGTTACATACAGGCGAACATTGCTGACCATGACGACAGGCTCAGGATCGTGAGCGAGGCCGTGAGGATGTTCGGCAGAGTTGACATTTTGGTGAACAATGCAGGTGTTGCACCTCTTCAGAGAGCAGACCTCCTTGAGATGTCGGAGGAGAGCTTCGACAGGGTTGTGGGCATCAACACAAAGGGCAACATGTTCCTCACCCAGGCGGTTGCCAACCAGATGATAAGCCAGGAGCCCCTGGATGGAAGGAAGGGTGTCATAATAAACATCTCCTCCTGCTCATCGGTGGTCTCCTCCACCAACAGAGGTGAGTACTGCGTCTCCAAGGCAGGCATCTCCGCATTGACCATGCTCTATGCGGACCGCCTTGCCGGAGAAGGCATACTTGTGCATGAGGTCAGACCTGGTGTGATCGCCACCGACATGACCAGCACCGTCAAGGCTAAGTACGACGCCTTGATAGAGAAGGGCGAGTTCCCGATTGCACGTTGGGGCACGCCTGAGGATGTGGCCAATGCAGTGAGCGCCCTTGCATCAGACAAGTTCATGTACACAACCGGAAACTACATCGATGTCGATGGAGGCTTCCACATAAGAAGACTGTAGAGGAAGGACTATGGA
>DMOO01000012.1 GCA_003456855.1 Sphaerochaeta sp. | reverse complement strand
TGCGGACTCCACAAGGGCGTTCGGGATGCTCTTCATGAACTCTGTGGCAAGGTAGATTCCCATCGGAAGTCCTATTCCTATATATGGAATAAGAACTCCAAGCTTGGTGTCATACAGGCCTACCTGGTTGATCACTATGAACAGAGGGATCATGATGCTCTGCAGTGTCATCAGGATACCGATGACATAGGAGCCGTAGATTCCCTTGGTTGCAGGATGCTTGATCTTGGAGAAGGCAAAGCCGCTCATGAAGCTCAGGACCAGGATCGATATCGTCGTGAAGAACGTGTAGATCACGCTGTTGACGATGAAGATTCCGAAATGTCCCCTCTGCCAGGCCTGGACGTAGTTCTGCCAGAAGAATCTCTTAGGAAGTCCCAGACGGTTCATCTGGTAGTCCTGGGATGTCTTGAACGAGTTGATTGCAAGCCAGAGAAGAGGAGCTATGGCGAGTATCGCGAACAGGATCAGAACCGCATAGGTCAGAACCATTCCAATCTTTCTCTTTGTGGAGTTGTCGTCTTTGATATAGCTCATTCCCTACCTCCGAACTTCTTCTCGACAGCCTTTGTGATGCCGATCATGATGAAGCTGATCACGCACATGACAATTGAGACGGCGTTGGCAAGCGGATAGTTTGGAGCGCCCTTGAAGGCCGTGTCGTACATGTAGATCGAAAGCACATAGGTCTGCTTGGCAGGTCCTCCGCTTGTCATGACGTAGATCAGGTCGAAGCTCTTCAGGGACCCTGAGATGGCAAGTATCGCACTTGTCACGATGACTCCTGAGAGAGCCGATAGGATTATGTACCTCAGGGCCTGGAACTCTGTTGCTCCATCGATCTTCGCAGCCTCGATGATTGAGGTATCGATCTTCTGGAGGTTTGCGAGGAAGATGATGAGGTAGGTTCCTGTGTACATCCAGAGTATGACCAGAAGGACGGCCACCATAGGATGTTCACTGTTCCCGGCCACATACGAAGGATTGAACAGCCTTATTATGTCCGGAATGACACCGTTCGGGGCCGTTATAGCCTTCCACAGACGTCCGATGACGACAGTCGATATGACACAAGGAAGATAGATCACAGTCTGGAAGAAGTCCCTTCCTCTGATCATGCCTCTGAAGATCAGATAGGCCATGAAGAATCCAAGTGGAATCTGTCCGAAGACCGAGATGAAGACAATCCACATGTTGTTCTTCAGGGCAAGCCAGAAGTACTTGTCCGCGAACATCTGCTTGTAATACTGGAAGCCTACAATCGAAACAGGTCTCCTCTTGGGACCGAACAGGGCTCCGCCCTTGTAGTTTGTAAGACTGAGGAACACGGCGAACACAGTCGGGAACGCCATGACGAAAAGATAGATCAGGAACGCGGGCAGGACGAAAGTCCAATAGGCCCTGCGCTCCTCTCCATGGATTGTTATCCTTCCTGGAGAATGCAGTTTGGCATTGCTACCCATATTATTTCTTCAACCCCCTCTATAACGTTGAACCTTCTATTTCATCTGATTCTGAAGCGTCTCTATCGTCTTGTCCCAGGTGAGTCTCCAGCTCTGGTCCGATGAGGCAAGTTCAGGGACACTGAACAGATTATGCAGGCACATCATTGCAGCTCCGCTGGCACTGACGCACTCATCCTGCGAGTCAAATACAATATCGAATCTGTACTCCTTGAGCAGCCCAAGGAACGATGAGACCCTCTCCTCCAGGACCTTCATCACCCACTCCTTGTCCTCGAACGGCTTGCCATGGAGGATTATCTTCTCCACGTCCACAACGGACAGAATAGGAACTAGGGACATGAAGGTGTCCTCAATCCAGGCTGCAAGGCATTCCCTGTCATCCTCGGTCTTCTTCAGAACCTCAACATCAAGGCCGCTCTGGTTCTTGAGCCCGTTCTTCCAGGTGATGGATTTGAACTCACCGGCTGCATTGTGGCTGCCTCTGTAGACCTTTCCGGAGAAGATCAGTCCGATACCGGCTCCGATTCCGATTATCTCCGGATCCGATTTGGCCTCCTCATGGAAGTCTGAGATCATCGAGACGGCATTGCCCCAGGCATGGTTCTTTAGAATGTCCAGCCAGGCGGCGGTATTTGCATCGTTCTCTATGAATACAGGATAGTCATAGGTCTTGTTGACGAATTCCCTGACATCGAAATCCATAATACCGAAAGGGAAAGAATTAATGATTTTTCCATAGGAATCATCAACGATACCCGGAATCGAGAAGCTCATTGCAATAATTGGGCTATTGATTGAGTTATGGGCATCCATTGCAATCCCGATTGCCTTTGTTATTATATCTGTTAAAGGAAGGACTCCAAAGCTGGCCTTCTCTCTCCACAACTCTGTTCCATCTGCAGCAAGTATGACCATTCTGCAATGGGAGGGCTGGATGTCGAAACCAAGCACACATCCAAAGTCAGGGTTGATGGTGAGCTCCACGGCTTTACGTCCACCCTGCTGTGTCGAGCTGAGTCTGTTGCCCTCTCTCACTACTCCCGATTGAATGAGGTATGAAGTAATGTTAGTGACAGTTGATCTATAGAGACCCAACTCCCTTGCAATGTCAGCGCGCGAAATGCTCTTTCTCTGCCATATAAGCTTTGCTATGAGAGATGTGTTGGCATTCTTCTGAAAAAGGTTGTTATCTACAGGCAAAATCTTGCTCCTTTCTCCCCACTATCTTGCGCTTCCCCAATTTGTTCAAAGCCAAAACAAAAATCTTTTCGAAGTTTGTTTACACAGTGTACAAACATAGGTTATCATTAGTTTTGAAAAAACGTCAACAGAAACATTGCAAAAATTGGAGGGACGTTAAGACATGTTCAACAAACCGGAATTGCCAGAGGATTTCTTTTTCGGCACAGCAACAGCCAGCTACCAGGTTGAGGGCGCAGGAAGCGAGGACGGCAGAACACCTTGCATCTGGGATGACTTTGCAAAGATCCCGGGGGCTGTCTACAAGTTCCAGGACGGAAGCGTCGCCTCCGACCAATATCATAGATATAAAGAAGACATTGACCTCATGTCCAAGCTCGGCTTCCAGTACTACAGATTCTCTGTGTCCTGGTCCAGAGTCCTTCCGAACGGTGGAGACAAGGTCAATCCAAAAGGAATAGCCTACTATCGCAATCTATGCGAGGAGCTTCACAGGAAAGGCATGAAGGCCTGCTGCACGGTCTACCACTGGGACCTTCCAAGTGAGATCCAGGCCGAAGGCGGCTGGGCAAACAGACAGACCGCCTACAAGCTTTTAGGCCTTGCGAAGGTCCTGTTCAAGGAACTCGGAGACCTGGTTGACATGTGGATCACAATCAACGAGGCCATGTGCGTGACCTTCCTCGGCTACATGACCGGTTACCATGCACCCGGGATCAAGGACCAGAGCCAGTACATAAGAAGCGTACACCATGTGAACCTTGCCCACGGTCTGATCGTCCAGGAATACAGGAAGACCGGCCTTAAGGCACCTATTGGAATCACACATAACCTGGAGACCCCAAGACCTGCAACCAGAGACGCAAAGGACAAGCTGGCAGTAAGCCATCACATTGACATCAGAAGCGGACTCTACATGGAGCCGATGTTCAGAAAGTCCTATCCGGAGTACCCAACCAAGGAACTTGGCTGGGTGTTCCCTATAGAGAACGGAGACATGGAGATCATCGCCTCCCCTGTGGACTTTCTTGGCATCAACTACTACAGCGAGCACGTCATAAGATGGTCAGACACTGCAATGTTCAACGAGGAGCATGCAGAGCGCTGGGAGGAGCAGACAACCGGAATCGGTTGGCAGATCACCCCGCACGGATTGGTCAGACTACTCAAATGGGCAGCGGATTACACCGGAGGGAAACTTCCGATAATCATAACAGAGAACGGTGCGGCCTGTGACGACAAGCTTGTCACAGACACCATCACCGGAAGACAGAGAGTCCATGATGAGCAGAGGATCCGCTATCTTTCGGAGCATCTTCAGATGTGTGCAGAGGCGATAAGGCAGGGAGTCCCTCTCAGGGGCTATTTCTGCTGGAGCTTCATCGACAACTATGAATGGACTAAGGGATACAGCAAAAGATTCGGACTTGTCTACTGTGACTATGAGACACAGGGAAGGATACCAAAGGACAGCGCATACTTCATGCGTGATGTAATGACAGGTTACGGAGACTGAAACGGGAGGCATTGTATGAAATTCGGGCACTTTGACGACAAGGCAAAGGAATATGTGATCGAGACTCCGAGGACACCCCTTCCCTGGATCAACTATCTGGGAAGCGATGACTTCTTCGCCCTTATCTCGAACACAGCAGGAGGCTATGCCTTCTACAAGGATGCACGACTCAGAAGGCTCACCCGCTACCGATACAACAACAACCCACTGGACCAGGAGGGCTTCAGACTCTACATAAGAGACGAGTCAGGAAAGGAGCCGATCATCTGGAACCCGGGCTGGCAGCCGGTCAAGACGGAGCTCGACTCCTACACCTGCCGCCATGGAATGGGCTACAGCGTCTTCGAGGGACAGAAGGACGGAATCAAAGCCACCCAGACGATGTTCGTCCCTTGCAACGAGAATGCCCTGATCTACAAGGTGAGCATCAGAAACACGACAAAGGACAGGAAGAACCTGAAGCTCTTCAGCTTTGTGGAGTTCTGCCTCTGGGATGCAAATGACGACTCGACAAACTTCCAGCGCAACTACAGCATCGGAGAGGTCGAGGTCCACAAGAACGCAATAATCCACAAGACCGAATACAGAGAGAGAAGAGACCACTACAGCGTCTTCTGGTGCAACAGCGACATAGACGGCTTTGACACCGACATGGACATCTTCAACGGACCGTACGGCTGTGCATCCAACCCTGATGCCGTCATGGAGGGAAGATGCAGAAACAGCATCGCCCATGGCTGGAGACCTTGCGCGGCACAGCAGATCAATCTGGAGTTAAACGCGGATGAAGAGCGCATCATAACCTTCGGCCTTGGCTACATAGAGAACAAGGAAGATGAGAAATGGGAGGCTCTGGACTGTGTGAACAGAACCAAGGCCAATGAGATGATCTCACGCTACGACAGCACAAGGAAGGTCGATGAAGCCTTCAAGGCACTCAACGACAGATGGGAAAGACTTCTCAGCAACATAAGCATAGAGACAGCTGATCCGAAGCTGGACAGAATGGTCAACATATGGAACCAGTACCAGTGCATGG
>DMOO01000053.1 GCA_003456855.1 Sphaerochaeta sp. | reverse complement strand
TGCCGTGGCACACAAACAAAACCTTTGTCATTAATACTCCTGCTTTTTGCTATTCTTTATTCTATAACGATTAATTGTCGTTTGAATAGATGGTTTTTATGCCAAGGCTATGCCAAAAACTACCGGAAAGTCTACGAATCGTCACGAATCTTCACCGTCAAAAGTAGTCAAAAAGTAGTCAACCTTGAGTTTCAGTTCCTTGAGGATTTAATCCTGGTCTGCGATACTCAGAACGGTACATATATTCAGTATCCCTACAGTGTTGCCGGAGGAACCATTATTCTTGAAGACCTTCAGGTCCAGGACGATACCGATTACTTGGGAACAGAAGCAATCCCATATTGATATCTATCGTGAGTGCCATAATTCATCCTCTCACAGGTAGAAGGATAACATCCAAAAATGATTATGACAACTTTTTCGACAATAATTATGACAACAAATATATCCTACCAGTTTCATAGCAGTTGGTTTGATAATGCTTGATTTTCACCAGTAAATGCAGTATTATTGCAGTTAATGGTGAAAATATGATAAATTCGACTTCCATGCTACTCCAGCGATACAAAACCTACGTCAATCCTTCAGCCAAGATAGGAAGACTGGTTAAGGATGGAGATCTGACACCAATCATCAAGGGACTCTATGAGACAGACAGAGCTGTTCCAGGATACTATCTTGCCAATGTGATCTATGGTCCTTCCTATCTTTCCTTTGAATATGCGCTGGCATGGCATGACCTGATTCCGGAAGCCGTTTTCACCTTCACATCCGCCACATGCGGGAAGAGGAGAAAGAAGCTGTACGACACTCCATTCGGAGTCTTCACCTTCCGGGATGTCCCTGTTGCAGCCTTCCCCTATGGAACCGAGCTTCACGAGGAGGATGGACGCGCCTTTATGATTGCATCAGCGGAGAAGGCTGTGTGTGACCAGCTCTATACATGTTCACCATGTTCAAACAGAAATGAGTTGCGACAGCTTCTGTTCGAGGATCTTCGCATCGATGAAACTGCATTTCGAGATGCAGATTTGAATGAGATGTCGGAGCTTGCCGGTTTATATCAGACGAAGAACCACAAGTTGCTGATATCACTTCTGAAGGAGATGAGGCGTCATGAATAACATCATTGAACAAATGCTTGTCCAGCATAGATCAGAGACACTGACAGATAAGAAGAACAGCATAAAAGAGGTTGTGCAGGAAATAATACTGTGCGGATTGTCACGTGCCGGTTTTTTCAATAAGGCGGCGTTCTACGGTGGCACCGCCTTGCGCATCTTCCACAACCTCGACAGGTTCTCTGAGGACCTGGATTTCTCTTTGATGGCACCTGATTCTGATTTCAGCTTGGATCAGTATCTGCCAGCGCTGGAGAGGGAGCTGGAGGCATACGGGTTCCATTTCAAGGCAGAAACAAAGATGAAGGCAAATGACTCCGATGTCTTGTCCGCTTTTGTGAAAGGTAACACCAGAGAACACATTCTATTGTGTTACGCAGATGAGAATCTTGCCAAGCGAGTCATTGGTTCAGAGCTGATAAAGGTCAAGTTCGAGGTTGACACGATGCCACCTCCATATGCGGGATTCGAACGCCAATTCAGGCTGCTCCCGATTCCATATGAAATCAATCTGTACGATATGCCCTCCCTTTTTGCAGGGAAGATCCATGCAGTCATCTGCCGAGCATGGAAGAGCAGAATCAAAGGAAGAGACCTGTATGATTATGTATTCCATCTTTCCAAAGGCACGCCGGTTAATATCAGGCATCTGAACTCAAGACTGCTGGATTCTGGTTTCAAAGGAGCAAGGGAGGATTTGAATCTGGAGGAGATCAAGGAGATTCTTTGCAATCGATTTGAAAGCATCGACTACTCTCAGGCAAAAGGCGATGTACTTCCATTTATACACAATCCAGCTTCTCTTGACGTATGGAGTGAGGATTTCTTCAAATCCATCACAGACAGCCTTACTGCTCAGTAATCATAGTCAATCAGCAGATCACTTCTTCTCTTCGTCCCTGGTGTCACGATAGACCATAAGCCATCTGATGAAGGCTGCAATCCAAAGTACGGCACATGCTGCGTTGAGGATGAAGAACACGGTGTTCTCCTGATATTCCTTTGTGGCGATTCCTATGATGGTTCTGACGGTCCAGAGCACTGCACACAGTCCGTCCAGCACAACCACAGACTTCTTTACATTTCTCCCGTTCTTAATAGTTCCCTCTCTTTTCCCTATCTCTCGTCAGCCGTGAAATATTTTACACCATCTGATGGATTCTTCAACTCGTTGCGGAAAAAAGTTGGATAGTACTTTATCGGGTCATCGGGCTCGATCCATGTAAGGTACTCGTCATCACCTTGGTCTGTGAGGTTTCCGGATTGAACATTGAAGTCAGCCGGCACCTCCATGTAGAAGTAGAACGACAGCTCATAGATGACCTTCCCCTTATTGTTGGCGCTGTCACCGTAGAAGTAGTTCTCATGCACAAAGCCCAGTCTGTCCACTTCCATGTGGACTTTGGTCTCCTCGAAGACCTCACGCCTTACAGCCTGCTCGGCAGTCTCGCCGAACTGTATGCGCCCGCCCACGGAGTACAGGTAGGGGTCCCGGCGGTTGGACGCCATCAGGAA
>DMOO01000157.1 GCA_003456855.1 Sphaerochaeta sp. | reverse complement strand
GCATTGACTTCCGAGATGGTAAAGACTCCAGGAATATTCCCATAGCTTTGTATATTCTTTTGGATAAATTCCTCGTTGTATATAAACACCTGTTCATTGGAAAGAGGGGAGCCTTTCCACTCCATCTTAGCACACCCATCTTTGAAAGACCTGGCAAGAGAAGATTTTCCAGTACCATTTTTACCATAAAGGAAATTTATCATCGTTGGCGAGAATGATACATTTGAGTAAGTCGGGGCGTTTATAGTCATTTTCGTGATACAAGTTTTGATTTTTTCTGCCATTTGATTATCTCCTTTATCCTGTTATGTGCTGATTGGTATGCGTATATGCTTGTGCTACTTGATTTCCAATCCTAGCCTTTCTGCAATCTGAATTAGATTGCCTTCTCTTATACTCCAGTGTTCCACATCAAGTTGATTCCTTACGGTTGTTACTCCCAGATTAAAATCTCTAATATGCTCATTTATGAACTTTGATTTAAAGGCACAGAAAGCTTCAAATTCAAATCGTATTGTTTCCTCCTGGCAACGTATTTCTTTCAGTTTTCCAAGAAATGCCGGGCAGCCTTCATAAGCTGTCATATAGTCATCATTCTTAATTGCAAAAATACAAGGCATATTAAGCAGTTCACCAATAAGCGCCGATGTTAGCGGCCTGAAATACTCTTGATAATATTCAGGAGTTAGTTGGGTAAGGGCTACACGCTTAGAAATTGAAAAAGATCCTCTATCATATTTCTCGTTTCTCAGAACAAAGACATTGAATATGGATCTGCTCAGTTGTGTCCATTCTGCAATATGGGAGACCTGAGACTGAAGATTGCCAAGAAGGTTTGGTAATAAGGCTATTGCTTCGGGAGGGAGGTTTATAATCATGTTTCCATAATTGTTTCCTATGGCGAAACCATTACCAGATGCCTCAACATTTATCTGTTGAGTTGGCACAGAAGGTAATGAATTCTCGGAACGAGTCAATTCGGATGACATATATGATTATCTCCCCAAAATTTACTAATTACATTATGTGAAAAGATACAACACTTCATACCTGTCGACAAGTTTCGGTATTATTTGGAAGTAGATATTATTGCTATGGGTGCTATTTATCCCGATTACCTATCACCAAATCACCAAAAAGCTGTCCAACAGCTATTCCATTGTCTTTTGCTTCGACATGAAACTGAGCAACCATCTTTTGTTGTGTTATAGGGTCCTTTGTATCTACCTCGTATTCATTGATCCTTGGTGAGTTTGCGTCATCAGAATCTACTTCTTCAGCTTCTACAACTTCCTCATTTGAAAATTCTTCAGTAACTGTATTGACCAACAGCTTTTCAGGCAGTTTGGTTGATACGGTTATTTTTTTTGCTCTCTCTTCTCCGATGTTAGTGGTTTCTCTCCTTGGGCTGTTATCACCGGTGGGCTCTGTCCATTCCAAGTAAGTCTCATTAGCTTGTGAGGCATCAGGGTAGTTCAAGAGTATAATGTTCCAGACTGAAGCAAGAAAAGGCTGTAAAATAAAGTTTGTCTCGTTATCAAGCTCTTCTTTCCTTACTGATCTATATCCTGTATCAAAGTCACCATCAAAAGTTTCGTCTTCCATGGCAGCATCAACAATACCTGCAACAAGTAGTTTCAATGAATAGTCATCCTGATAAAGATAATCTCTGCAGAAAACTTCCATTTGAACAAGAACGGAACTGTAGTCGTTTTTTATTCTCTCATCAAGCCCATGTTGAAAGGAAGGATTATTAAAGGGGAGAATTGAAGAATGCTTTGGGTAGTCACCTTTCAAATACTTTGAATAATATTGGGCCAGAGACTCCTCTTTATTGGGCTCATATTCAGTTCTGGACATGCGAATCAAATCTTTTAGAAGATTTGGCCGTGTAATGCCGCTTTTACTTTCGCCATATTCTTGTGGATTCCTAAATGTGTCATTTCCTGCTCTCTGAAGAAGCAGGATGAAAGTGTTTCCCCTGAGTCTAGTCATGGGTCGCATTCCTCCATATAAAATCGTTCAACTCAATAAACTGAATAAACTGATTCAACTAAATTGAATTAAACTCAATCAATATTTCACTGGCTTCAGAGGCTCTGGAAAGAGCTTCTGGGGCCATTTTTTTGGCCTCCAAAGTCCTTGGATTTCTCAGCTCAATGCTGAAAGACCCTCGGATTTCAAGTTTAGCACATCGCTATTCAGCTGTGCAGTGCAAACCGGAGGCAATCTTTGAAAAAGAAAGAAAACGCAGGAAATGTTTATCAGATCTTCGACAAGACAACCAAGATCATGTTCGAAGTGACCAAGGAGGCGTACGTCAAGTATATGCGTGAGATCGGCTCCTACAGAAAGAAGCAGCAGAGGGCAGGCAGGTGCGATTGCCCGAAAAAGAAATTCTGGCTTTGTGATGAATGCTGCCAGGGGTGTGAGTTTGAGTTGCCAAGCCAGTCAATCTTCGATTATCTGCCGGACAGCAATACCAGAATCATCGACACAATCGCAAGCCACGACAAGGACCACCAGGACATTATGGCCGAACAGGAGTTGCTTGCAAAGCTCCTCGACCGCCTTGGAGAGGTCATGCCTGAAGCCATTGACATTGGAAAGCTCCGTGTTCAGGGCAAGAAGGACGAGGAGATCGCCGAGATTCTCTCAGTCAAGAGAACAACCTTCAGATCTCGCATCGACAAGGCCAAGAACACCTTCAGTGATGAGTTCGGTGACGTCTTCCCATTCTAGAAGAATCAGCGCAGGAGAAAAAGCTTCATCTATTTTTCGTCAATCTGTCCGTTCCTGTCCATTGGGAGGATGTAGGGCAGATGAACGGCCCTTCAAAGGAGATGGTGATGAACAGATCACAACCACGTAACAGGGCACCTGCCGAGCTTGAGCTTGTAGAGGTGCTGATAGCGATAAGCCGTATATCGGCAATCATCGCTTTGAGAATCATGGCAAACGAGAGAACACATGGAGGTGGCAAAGATGGGAAAAACATTGGAAGTCATCAGAACCCTGGAAGAAATCCATCACAGCGCAGATGCCCTTGTTGATGCAGTAGGACGTCTTGAGGCTCTGCTCCAGGAGCAGCCAAAGAAGGAAGAGCCGGTTCTGAAGCTTGAGGATGTGAGGGCTGTCCTGGCGGAGAAGTCCCGCAATGGATTCACTGCCCAGATCAGGGAACTGCTACAGAAGTATGGAGCAGACAAGCTCTCAGCGGTAAAGCCGGAGCACTACAAGGCTCTGCTCAATGATGTGGAGGGAATAGGGAATGCCGACTAGTCATGCACTCCTTTCAGCCTCTTCATCGGAGCGCTGGATACACTGTCCACCATCTGCCAGGCTCTCAGAGACCTGCGAGGACAGGGACAGCGACTATGCCGCCCAGGGAACTGACGCCCATGCACTTTGCGAGTACAAGCTGAAGGTCGCCCTTGGAATTGAAGCAGAAGATCCAAGACCTTCACTTGAGTGGCTTGACCAGGAGATGGAGGAGTGCTCATCAGTCTATGCATCCTACGTCCTTGAGAGGGTGGAGGAGGCCAGGAGGAACTGCAAGGATCCAACTGTTCTCATAGAGCAGAGAGTCGACTTCTCCCGTTGGGTCGAGGAGGGGTTCGGTACCGGTGACTGCATCATCGTTGCCGACAAGGTACTCCAGATCATCGACTTCAAGTATGGCCTTGGCGTCCTGGTCGATGCGGAGGGCAATCCTCAGATGCAGTGCTATGCCCTAGGAGCCCTGGAACTATTCGATGGCATCTATGACATAGAAGAGGTCCAGATGACAATCTTCCAGCCACGCAGGGACAACATCAGCCAGGCATCACTCTCCAAGGAAGAGCTGATGAACTGGGCGGATGAGGTTCTCAAGCCTGCCGCCGACCTTGCCTTTGCAGGAGAGGGCACATTCCTCTGTGGACAGTGGTGTGCCTTCTGCAAGGCCAAGCATGTGTGCAGGGCCAGAGCCGAGGCGAACATGGATCTTGCCAAACACGAGTTCAAGTTGCCGCCACTTCTTACAGATGAGGATGTCGTTGAGATCCTCTCTAAGCTTGATGAACTGGAAAGCTGGGCCTCCGATATCAGGGAGTATGCACTGCAGCAGGCCATAGCAGGTAAGGAGTGGAAGGGCTGGAAGCTTGTCGAAGGCAAGTCGATCAGGAAATACACGAACGAAGAAGCTGTAGCTTCCGCAGTCAAGGAAGCAGGTTTTGACCCATTCGAACAGAAGCTGCTGGGTATAACAGCCATGCAGAAGAGGATGGGCAAGGCCAAGTTCGAAAGTGTCCTCTCTGGTCTTCTTGAGAAGCCTCAGGGGAAGCCGACTCTGGTGCCGGAGAGCGATAAGCGCCCGGCAGTGAACAATGCAAGAACTGATTTCAGTGAAAATCAAGGAGATTGAAAGCATGACAAAGAATGTAAACACATCTGTCAAGAACCCGTTGAAGGTCATCACCGGCGAGAATACCCGCTGGAGTTTCGCAAATGTCTGGGAGCCAAAGTCAATCAACGGCAGCGCACCCAAGTACAGCGTCAGTCTGATCATCCCCAAGAGTGACACAAAGACTGTAGCCAAGATCAATGCGGCCATCGAGGCAGCATATGCCGAGGGCGAGTCAAAGCTCAAGGGCCACAGCCGCAGCGTACCACCTCTTTCCTCCATCAAGACCCCTCACAGGGATGGCGATGTCGAGAGACCAGATGATCCTGCCTATGCTGGATGCTACTTCATCAACGCCAACTCGGCCACAGCTCCGGGAATCGTTGATGCCAATCTTAACCCTGTCCTCACACGCTCTGAGGTCTACTCAGGTGTCTACGGCAGAGCCTCAATCAGCCTCTATGCCTTCAACTCAAACGGCAACAGAGGAATCGCATGTGGACTGAACAACCTCCAGCTCCTGCGCCCAGGAGAACCTCTCGGAGGCAAGGCGAGTGCCGAGTCAGACTTCTCAACAGAGCCTGATGACGACTTCCTCAGCTAAGGAGGTGTCTATGGTGTCTACAGTTCTTACAAACATCCTTCTGGGATCGCTTTGCCTTACGAACCTTGTGTTCATATGCTGGGGAATCCAGATGCTTGTGGAGGATATCAGGGAAGCGAGGAACAAGAAGTCCGGCAAGGATTGTTGATGGTTTCGCTTCGAGCACAACAGACCGGTGGTGGGTCATCTGCCGCCGGTCATCTATTGAGGAGATATGCCAGTGAAGACGTTGGAGATAGATATTGAGACCTATTCGGAGGAGAACCTTGGAAAGTGCGGAGTGTACAGGTATGCCGAGTCTAATTCCTTCGAGATACTGCTGTTCGGTTACAGCATAGACTCAGGACCGGTGGTTGTAGTTGATCTTGCCTCAGGAGAGACAATCCCTGATGAGGTTCTTGATGCTCTGTCAGATGACTCGGTGACGAAGTGGGCGTTCAATGCGACCTTCGAGAGAGTGTGCCTGTCAAGCTATCTCGGGCGTCTTGGAAGGACCATCAGAAGAGATGAACCTGGTGCCAGGTATCTTGATCCCTTGGGTTGGAAGTGCTCGATGATATGGTCAGCAACACTTGGCCTTCCTCTCTCCCTTGAGGGAGTAGGCAGTGTCCTGGGACTTGAGAAACAGAAGCTCTCGGAAGGCAAGGATCTCATCAGATACTTCTGCCAGCCATGTACACCGACCAAATCCAATGGTAGAAGAACAAGGAACCTACCTTCAAATGCTCCGGACAAATGGAAACTCTTCAAACGCTATAACCTCCGTGATGTCGAGACCGAGATGGGGATACAGCAGAGACTCTGCAGGTTCCCGGTTCCTGATTCCGTGTGGGATGAGTATCACATAGACCAGGAGATAAACGACCGAGGGGTGAGGGTCGACCTTGAACTCGTCAAAGAGGCGATAGCACTGGACGGTATATCCAGGACTGAGCTCATGGACAGCATGAAGCGCCTTACTGAGCTTGAGAACCCCAACAGTGTGCAGCAGATGAGGCAGTGGCTTTCTGATAATGGACTTGAGACAGAGAGCCTAGGAAAGAAGGTAGTAGCCCAGCTGATAACAACAGCAACACCTGAGCTTCAGAAGGTGTTGAGGCTCCGTCAGCAGCTTGCAAAATCCAGTGTCAAGAAATACCAGGCCATGGAGAACGCAGTGTGCAGCGATGGAAGGGCAAGAGGCATGTTCCAGTTCTATGGAGCCAACCGTACAGG